>NZ_JAQMIL010000033.1:0-93180 GCF_029990105.1 Bradyrhizobium sp. Arg237L
CGACCTGGTCGCGCATCGGCTCGCGCAGCCGCGGCGCTCCGCGCCGCACTGCTTCGGCCCGTGGCTCCGCTTGTTCCGGCAGATCTCCAAACAGCTCGTCGCCAGCCATCGTCCCCCCCTGCAAATCAATCCGCGAAGAGAATCATAGCTGCCACGCGCCCGACATAAAAAGATTCACAGCCTCGTAGGGTGGGTTAGCCGAGCCACGGCCTCCGCTGCTTCAACACGCGAAGGCGGAAGGCGTAACCCACCATCCACGGCGAGAGCGAATGGTGGGTTACGCCTCCGCCTTCGCTCTTCGGCGGACGCTAACCCACCCTACAAACCACGAGCTGACTACTGAGCCTGCGCGGTCGTGGTGCCCGCCTCGGGCGCCTTGTCGTTCCAATCCGGCGGCACGCCGATCGCTCCCCCGACCAGGCCCGCGATGCCCGGCTCGCGGCCGAATGCTTCGCACGCCGCATATTTCGGTGCGCCGCCCGCCCATGACTGGATGCGATCCATGGAAGGCGGTTTCCCGAGCCCTCCGAAAGGCGTCTTGCCGGTGACCAGCATCCGGCTGAAATCGTCGCCGAACGCGCTCGCTAGTTCGTAGGCGTCGCCCGACGGCGACACGCGCGCCGAACCGGAGAGGGCATTCGCGCCGCGCCCCCAGACCATGGCGCCTTCCTGCTTGCCGTCGCGCGCCCGCGCCTCCGCTTCGACCGACAGTGAGCCGAGGCCAATGGGAATGCGAGGGACCGGCACCGGTACGCCGGGAAGCAGCACGGTCTTGGCGATGGATGCCCCCTTCGATGCCGCCACCGCCTTTTCGTCGGTCGGCGTCATCTGCGTGATCCGCGAATGAACGGTGATATCCGCATCGTCGCTCGCGCCCACCACGGTGAAGCGTTCGCTGAGGCCGGCGCAAAGGGAGCGATCGATCGCGTTGGCGACCAATCTGCGCTCCTGATCCGTGATCCCCTCCACCCTTGCCTTCTCGGCAATCGTCGCGGGGACGATCCGCACGGTGCGTGCCGCCAGCACCTCATTCTCACGCACATAGAGCTTTGACTTCGTGAGCACGCCGTCGGAGGGCTGAAGCTCACTATATGACGTCAGCGAGCCTCCCTGGTCCAATGCCACCGTCGCACAGCCAGACATCAGGCAGGCCGCGGTCAACGCCGCCACACCCTGCAACGTGGCGCGACCGCACAAATTTCGCATCCGCCATCGGAGCACCTTCGGTAGCGGGCGATGAACGATCATCTGACAGTCCTGTTTCTGACGGCATTGCTGACGACCGGCAAATGCACGACCGATTGAGGCGGAGATATGCTCTTCTCAATACAGATCGATGATTGCGAAATCCTGTCGCAACCGCTGCCGGTATCGTGGTGGGATGGCTTCGGCTCTACGCTCGCGATTCTTTCACTCTTCACGCCGACGACATCCCGTCGAGAGCAGGGACGACGTCGTAGGATCGGTAGAGCGCAGCGAAACCCATCATTCGCGCAGCTTACTCCGAAGCCGATGGGTTTCGCTTCGCTCTACCCATCCTACGGGGGCTCGCTCACGACGACGGGCATCGTATTGACTCTCGGGCCAATCGTTATAAAATATAACTATTCTGGGAAGGAAACAATAAGACCATGGGAAACGCCGCCTCCGCCGCGACTGAGGATCGCGCGGCGCTGCTGAAGATCGAGAACAACGGCGCGGTCCTGACCGTGGGCCTCAACCGGCCAGCCAAGCGCAATGCGCTGAACGACGGCATCATGCTGGCGATCCAGGACTGCTTTTCCGACATCCCCGATGGCGTCGGCGCCATCGTCGTCCACGGCGTCGGCGACCATTTTTCCTCCGGCCTCGATCTGTCCGAGCTCTCCGAGCGCGACGCGACCGAAGGCCTGCAGCATTCGCAGATGTGGCACCGGGTGTTCGACCGCATCCAATATAGCCGCGTGCCCGTGATCGCCGCGCTGAAGGGCGCCGTGATCGGCGGCGGCCTCGAGCTTGCCTGCGCCGCGCATATCCGCGTCGCCGAACCATCAGCCTATTTCGCGCTGCCGGAAGGCCAGCGCGGCATCTTTGTCGGCGGCGGCGGATCGGTGCGGCTGCCGCGCTTGATCGGCGTGCCCCGCATGATCGACATGATGCTGACGGGACGCGTCTATTCCGCGACCGAAGGCGCCGCTTACGGCTTCGCGCAATATCTGACGGATGCGGGCGGCGCATTGCCGAAGGCGATCGAGCTCGCCGAGCGCATTGCGGGGAATGCGCCGCTGACCAATTTTGCCGTGCTGCAGGCGCTGCCGATGATCGCCGAAGCCAATCCGCAAACCGGGCTGTTGATGGAATCGCTGATGGCGACGGTGGCGCAGAGCGACAAGGAGGCGAAACGCCGGATCCGCGAATTCCTCGAGCACAAGACCGCGAAAGTGAAGCCGACCTGAGATGAGCGCGAGAGCCGACATGTCAGCGCCAGTCAAAGATGCCACCGCGCATCCGCTGCGCGCGATATCGTTCGGCAATCCCGCTGTTAGCATCGAGCGGCGCGACGATGGCACGATCTATCTTCGCCCACGCAGCAAGCTCGTCGATTATCCGCAGCGCATCACCGATCGGCTGCATCATTGGGCCGCCACCGAGCCACACCGCGTGTTCATGGCCGAGCGGGCAACAGGCGGTGCTTGGCGCAAGATCACCTACACGCAACTGCTCGATGCCGCGAGGCACATCGCCTCCGCGCTGATCGCGCGCGGCCTGTCGGCGGAAAAGCCGCTTGTGATCCTCTCCGGCAATTCGATCGATCACGCACTGCTCGCGTTCGGCGCATTTTATGCCGGAGTGCCGTTCTGCCCGGTGTCGCCGGCCTATTCGCTGGTGTCGCGCGATTTCGGCAAGCTCGGCTTCGTGATGAAGCTGCTGACGCCCGGCCTGGTCTTCGCCGATGACGCCGGCAAGTTCGCCGAAGCGCTATCGGCGAACGTTGCGCCGGAGACCGAGATCGTCGCGACGCGCGGCGACCTTCCCGGCCGGGTCGTGACCAGACTTTCCGAGCTGCTGGCCACACCTGAGCATCCGCTGCTCGACGCCACGCACGAAGCCATCGCGCCGGACACGATCGCGAAATTCTTGCTGACCTCCGGCTCGACCGGCAATCCCAAGGCTGTGATCAACACCCAGCGCATGCTCTGCGCCAACCAAGTGATGCTGCGCGAGACGCTGGCGTTCCTGAAGGACGAGCCACCTGTGATCGTCGACTGGCTGCCCTGGAATCACACCTTTGGCGGCAACCACAATATCGGGCTGACGCTGTTCAACGGCGGCTCGATGTATCTCGACGAAGGCAAGCCGATGCCGGGCGGCATCGAGGACACCGTGAAGAACCTCCGCGAGATTTCGCCGACGGTCTATTTCAACGTGCCCAAGGGCTATGAATCACTCTTGCCCTATCTGCGCGACGATTCCAGCCTGCGCGCGAAATTCTTCGGCCGCCTGCACGCGATGTTCTTCTCCGGCGCGGCGCTGTCGCCCTATGTCTGGAACAGCCTCGACGAGCTCGCGGTGCGCGAGACCGGCTTTCGCGTGCCGATGCTGACCGGGCTCGGCGCCACCGAGACAGCGCCGTTCTTCATGTCGGTTCGGCCGGACACCAGCCGCTCCGGCCATGTCGGCCTTCCCGTATCAGGCAACGAAGCCAAGCTGTTGCCGAACAACGGCAAGCTTGAGGTGCGCGCCAGGGGACCGAACGTCACGCCGGGCTATTGGCGCCAGCCGGAATTGACTGCCGCCGCCTTCGACGAAGAGGGGTTCTACAAATTCGGCGATGCGCTGAAGCCGGCCAAAGCGGATGATTTCGATGCCGGCTTCGATTTCGATGGCCGCATCGCCGAGGATTTCAAGCTCGCCAGCGGCACCTGGGTCAGCGTCGGCCCGCTCCGCGCGCGCTTCATCGCTGCCTGCGCGCCGCTGGTGCGCGACGTCGTCATCGCCGGCATCAATCGCGACGAGATTTCCGCCATCGTGATCCTGGATCTCGATGGCTGCCGCGTCATCAATCCGGCACTGTCAGCCAACGACGTCGCGGCGGCCGCGTCCGATTCTCTGGTCCGCGCCGCTTTCCGCGAGCGCTTCGCCCGCTTCCTCGCCAGCGCCACGGGATCGTCGACCCGGATCACCCGCGCGATCCTGCTTGATGCGCCGCTCTCGATCGATCGCGGCGAGGTCACCGACAAGGGCTCGATCAATCAGCGCGCGGTGCTGGAGCATCGCGCGGCAGTGATCGAGGCGCTTTATGCCGACGTGCCGCCCGCGCACGTCATCACATTGAGCTGAATTCGAACTCTCGTTGTAAGGAGAAGACCATGCAGTTGAAGGATCAGGCTGCCATCGTCACCGGTGGCGCATCGGGACTGGGCGCCGCCACCGCACGCCGGCTCGCCGCGCAGGGCGCCAAGGTTGCAGTATGCGACCTCAATGCAAAGCTCGCCGAAAGCGTCGCGACCGAGATCGGCGGCGTTGCCGTGATCTGCGACGTATCGGATGCGGCCTCAGCGGAAGCCGCCGTCGCGCAGGCTGCGACAGCACATGGCCCGGCGCGCATCCTGATCAACTGCGCCGGCATCGGCGTGGCAAAGCGCGTGATCGGGCGCGACGGCCCGATGCCGCTCGGCGATTTCGACAAGGTGATCAAGGTCAACCTGCTCGGCTCTTTCAACATGCTGCGGCTTACGACCGCGGCGATGACGAAGCTGGAGCCGCTCTCGACAGGCGAACGCGGCGTCGTGATCTCGACGGCGTCGATTGCCGCCTATGACGGCCAGATCGGCCAAGCCGCCTATTCGGCCTCCAAGGGCGGCATCGTCGGCATGACGCTGCCGATCGCGCGCGAGCTCGCTCAGTTCGGCATCCGCGTGCTGGCGATCGCGCCCGGCCTATTCCTGACTCCGCTACTTGCGGGTCTGCCACAGGAGGCCCAGGACTCGCTCGCCGCTTCGATCCCGTTCCCGCACCGGCTCGGCGACGCCGGCGAGTTCGCCTCGCTGGCGCTGCACATGATCGACAACCCCTACCTCAACGGCGAGGTGGTGCGGCTCGATGCCGCGCTTCGCATGGCGCCGCGCTGAGGTCTGCGCATGTTCGTGCACCGGCGCGATGTGCAGATCCAGTGGGGCGACTGCGACCCCGCCAACATCGTCTATTACCCGCGCTATTTCGCGATGTTCGACGATTCGACCTCGATCATGTTCGAAGCGGCCGGCTTCTCGAAACAGGACCTCGTGCGCATCTACGGCCTGGTCGGCATTCCCATGGTCGATACGCGGGCGAAGTTCTACATCCCGTCGACGCATGGCGACTGGATTACAATCGAAACGCGGGTGGAAAGCATCAAGCGCTCGAGTTTCGAAGTGACACACAAGGTGTTCAAGGGCGAGGCGCTGGCGATCGAAGCTTTCGAGACCCGCGTCCTCGTCGGCCGTGATCCGAACGATCCCGCAAAATTGAAGTCGGCGCCGTTTCCGCAGGAGATCATTGACCGTTTCATGAAGGGCTGATTTGAGTGCCCTGTTCTGTTGACCTAAAGAAGGGGCTGGATTGGCCCTGCCAGTTGCTTACACCGACAAGAATAATTCCAAGGGAGGAATGAATGAGGAAGGCTTATCTCGCCGCGGCTGCGCTGGCTGCGGCGCTGGCGCTGCCGGGCACGCCGGCATCCGCGCAGAATAACGAGATCGTCATCGGCATCTCGATCTCGACCACGGGGCCGGCAGCGGCGCTCGGCATTCCCGAGCGTAACGCGCTGGATTTCGTGCCGAAGGAGATCGGCGGCGTGCCGCTCAAGGTGATCGTGCTCGATGACGGCGGCGATCCGACCGCTGCTACCACCAACGCGCGGCGCTTCGTCACGGAATCGAAGGCCGACATCATCATGGGCTCCTCCACCACCCCGCCCTCGATCGCGGTCTCCACCGTCGCTAACGAGGCTGGTATCCCGCATTTCGGGCTGGCGCCGTTTCCCATCAACGAAGCGCGCGCGAAATGGTCGGTCGACATGCCGCAGTCGATCCCGATCATGGGCAAGGTCTTGTACGAGCACATGAAGGCGCACGGCATCAAGACCGTCGGCTATATCGGCTATTCCGATTCCTACGGCGACCTCTGGTTCAACGACTTCAAGGCCCAGGCCGTGCCGATGGGCCTGCAGATGATCGACGAAGAGCGGTTTGCCCGGCCCGACACTTCGGTCGCGGGCCAGGTGCTGAAGCTGGTCGCCGCCAACCCCGACGCGATCCTGGTCGGCGCCTCCGGCACCGCGGCGGCGCTGCCGCAGACCGCGCTGCGCGAACGCGGCTACAAGGGCCTGATCTACCAGACCCACGGCGCCGCCAGCATGGACTTCATCCGCATCGGCGGCGCCGCGGCAGAGGGCGTCATCATGGCGTCGGGCCCGGTGATGGCGCCGGAGAGCCAGCCGGACAGCGCGCTGACCAAGAAGCCGGGGCTTACGCTCAACACCGCCTATGAAGCCAAGTATGGCGCCAACAGCCGCAGCCAGTTTGCCGGCCACTCCTACGACGCCTTCGAAGTGTTGAAGCGCGTGATCCCGGTCGCGCTGAAGGCCGGCAAGCCCGGCACGCCGGAATTCCGCGAAGGCATCCGTCAGGCGCTGATGAGCGAGAAGGAAATCGTCGCCACGCAGGGCGTCTATAACTGGACCGAAAAAGACCGTTACGGTCTCGACGATCGCTCGCGGATCCTGCTCACGGTGAAGGACGGAAAATACGTCCCGGCGATGTGACGACGCGTGCGGCTCCGCATCCACGACTGTCATCACCCGCGAAGGCGGGTGATCCAGTAATCCGCAGCGGGAATTAAACCGATGGGCTGCTGGCTACTGGATGCCCCGCCGGAGCCTGTCATCGGGCTCGCCGAAGGCGAGACCCGGTGGCGGGGCATGACGGAAGTAAGATCAAACCGCGCTCTCGCCTTCATGCTGGAAGCCGAGATAGCTTGCGGCGACGCGCTGGTTGCTGGCGATGTCGCGGGCCGCTCCGCTGAGCACGAACTCGCCGAGCTCCATCACATAGGCGCGGTCGGCGATCTGCAGCGCGGCCTGGGCGTTCTGCTCGACCAGCAGCACCGACACGCCGGCGGCGCGAAGCTCGCCGATGGTGCGGAAGATGTCGGCGACGATGATCGGCGCGAGGCCCAGGCTCGGCTCGTCCAGCATCAGGAGTTTCGGGGCGCCCATCAGCGCCCGACCCATCGCGAGCATCTGCTGCTCGCCGCCGGACAGCGTGCCGGCGAGCTGCTTGCGCCGCTCCTTCAGGCGCGGAAACAGATTGTAGACGCGCTCGAACGACCGTGCCGCGGTCGCCTTCGGGATCCGGAACGCGCCGAGCTGCAGATTGTCCTCGACATTCATGGTCGCGAACAGTTCGCGGTGCTCCGGCACGAGGCTCAGGCCCGCCGCGACGCGGTCCTCGATGTCGAGCGTGGCCATGTCCTGGCCCGCGAAGGTGGTACGGCCCTTGAGCGGCAGGATGCCCATGACGGCATTGAGTAGCGTGGTCTTGCCGGCCCCGTTGGCGCCGATGATGGTGACGATCTCGTTCTCATTGACCTCGAGCGAGACGCCGCGCACGGCTTCGACCTTGCCATAGGCGATATGCGCATCGGACACCGACAACAACGCACTCATGCCGCGGCTCCGAGATAGGCCTTGATGACCTCGGGGTTCTTCTTGATCGCCTCCGGCGTGCCTTCCGCGATCTTGGTGCCGAAATCGAGCACGACGATACGGTCGGCGAGGTCCATGACAAAACCCATGTCGTGCTCGACCAGCAGCACCGACATGCCGCCGTCGCGCAACTGCCGCAGCAATGCCGCGAGCCGCTGCTTCTCCATATGCCGCAGGCCGGCGGCGGGCTCGTCGAGCAGGAGCAGCATCGGATCGACGCAGAGTGCGCGGGCGATCTCGACGATGCGCTGCTGGCCGAGCGAGAGCGAGCCCGCGAGCTGGTCGATCTGGTCGGTGAGCCCGACGCGCTCGATCTGCCGCGCCGCTTCCGCGAGCAGCCTTGCTTCATCGGCGCGGTCGAGCCGGAACATGCTGGCGACCGCGCCGGATGCCCCGCGCAGATGGGCGCCGATCGCGACATTCTCCAGCACGGTCATGTCGGGCACCAGCTTGACGTGCTGGAAGGTGCGGGCGACGCCGAGCTTCACCACCTCCTGCGGCGGCGCGTTCTCGACCTTCCTGCCGAGCACGGAGATGGCGCCGCTGGTTGCGGTCAGGACGCCCGTGATCAGGTTGAAGGTCGTGCTCTTGCCGGCGCCGTTGGGGCCGATTAGCGCCACGATCTCACGGGCCTTGACGTCGAAGCTGACGTCGTTGACCGCGGTGACGCCGCCGAACTGCTTGCGCGCCTTCTCGAGCTGCAGAAGCACGGCAGACGTCGACGGCGCGCGCTCGCGGGCCGGCAGCGTCAACGACGTGTCCGCCGTCCTGCGGGCCGTCTTGAGCGGCAGCCGCGCCATCAGCCACGGCCAGACGCCGGATGGCGCAAGCTGCAGCAGCATCACCAGAAGGATTCCGAACACGATGGTCTCGAGCTGGCTCTGGCCACCGAAGATGTAGGGCAGATAGCTCTGCAGCACTTCCTTCAGGATCACGACGATGCCGGCGCCGAGGACCGCGCCCCAGACATAGCCGGCGCCGCCGACGACGGCGATGAAGAGATATTCGATGCCGGCCTGCGGACCGAACGGCGTCGGATTGGCAGCGCGCTGGAAATGCGCATAGAGCCAGCCGGACAGGCCCGCCAGCACCGCGGCGTAGATGAACACCAGAAGCTTGGCGCGCGGCGTCTGCACGCCGAAGGCTTCGGCCGCGATATGGCCGCGGCGCAGCGCGCGGATGGCGCGGCCGGTGCGGGAGTCCAACAGGTTCAACGTCAGCACCGCTGATATCAAGACCGCGATCCAGATCGCATAGTAGATCGTGCCGGGGCTCAGCATCTCGTAGGAGCCGATCGCAAGCGGCGGGATGCCGGAGATGCCGTCATTGCGGCCGAGGAATTCGAGCTTGCTGAAGAGATAGAACAGCGCGATGCCCCAGGCGATGGTGCCGAGCGGCAGATAGTGGCCGGACAGCCGCACCGTGACGATGCCGAGCAGCACTGCGGCGATGCCGCTGACCAGCAGCGAGAGCGGCAAGGTCAGCCATGGCGAGACGCCATAAGCAGTCGTCAGCACCGCCGTGGTGTAGGCGCCGAAACCGCAGAACGCCGCCTGCCCGAACGAGGTGAGCCCGCCGACGCCGGTCAGCAGCACCAGTCCCATCGCCACCAGCGCGGCGAGGCCGATATTGTCGAGCAGCACGATCCAGAATGGCGGGATGCCGGGCGCCAGCGGGATCAGCGCCATCACGAGGGCGAAGATGATGAGAGGCAATCGCTGCGTCATCGCGCTCAATCCTTCTCTTCTTCGACCGCGGGCGCCGCGAGCGAACGCAGCACCAGGACGGGGAGGATCAGCGTGAAGACGATGACTTCCTTGAAGTTGCTGGCATAGAACGAGGAGAACGCCTCGACGACACCGACCAGAATGGCAGCAACGGCCGTCAGGGGATAGCTGACGAGACCGCCGATGATCGCCGCGATGAAGCCTTTGAGGCCGATCAGGAAGCCGGTGTCGTAATAGAGCGTCGTGATCGGTACGATCAGGATCCCCGAGATCGCGCCGATCAGCGACGCCAGCAGGAAGGCGATCTGGCCTGATAACGTGGTGCGGATGCCGACGAGGCGGGCGCCGAGGCGATTGACGGCGGTGGCGCGCAGCGCCTTGCCGGTCAGCGAGTAGCCGAAGAACAGCCAGAGCGCGACGATGAACGCAATGGTGAGGCCGTAGACCGCAAGGCTCTGGCCGGTGAAGCGGAGCGCGCCCGCAGTCAGCGCGACGTTGGAGAGCGCCGGTCCGCGCAGGCCTTCGGCGCCGAAGAAAACGAGACCCAGGCCCTGCAACGCGAGATGGCAGCCGACGGAGGCGATCAACAGCACCAGCACGGACGTATGCGCGATCGGCTGGAACGCGATGCGGTAGAGGAACAACCCGATCGCCGCCACGATCAAGAGCGCAAGCGCGATGTTCACGGCGATCGGCGTCTTCGGCCCGGCGAGCGCATAGGTCAGCAGGCAGACGGCCAGTGGAAAGACGATGTCGACCGCGACGGCGCGCGCGATCAGGCGTGCATGCAGCGACTTCCGCGCAATGAACAAATCGAGCCCGAACGCCACCAGTCCCATCGCGACCGCGAGCTTCGCGGTGCCCGGCACCTGGCCGGTCGCCAGCATGGCATAGCTCAGCGCGCCGTAGGTGACGAACTCGCCCTGCGGAATCAGGATCACGCGCGTGACCGCGAACACCAGGACCAGAGCCAGCCCCAGCAATGCGTAGATGGCGCCGTTGGTGATGCCGTCCTGCAGCAGGAACAGCATGATCGTCGTGTTCAAGGCCGAGCGCTCCCCCTCACGCGGCCGATCGACGCGTCGCAGCGTTCGATCGGCCGGTGTCGGCTGTTGAAAGCTGCCGACGTTTGATATAACTAATAACAATTATCGAATATAATCTCAAGAGCCCGACTAGCGGGATTGCGAGCCTCGAGCGATGACTGTTCCCAAGACCGCCGCCGATGCCATCAAGGTATCCCGCCCCGTCGCCGGGCAGGATCTTGACGCTTCGAGCGACGACGGCCTGCTCCACCTTGGAGAACTGTCGGGGCTGTTGGGCTATTCGCTGAAGCGTGCGCAGCTCAGGGTGTTCGAGGATTTTCTGCGCTGCGTCGCGCCCTTGCAACTCACGCCGGCACAATTCTCGGTGCTCTTGCTGCTCGACCAGAATCCCGGCCGCAACCAGACCGAGATCGCGAGTACGCTCGGCATTTTGCGGCCGAATTTCGTGGCGATGCTCGACGCCCTGGAGAGCCGCGAACTCTGCGCGCGCATGCGCTCGGCAAGCGACCGCCGCTCGCACATTCTCGTGCTCACCGACAAGGGCCGCGCGGTGCTGGCACGCGCCAAGAAGCTCGTCGCCAACAAGCACGAGGCGCGGCTGATCGAACTCTTGGGACCTGAGAACCACGCGGCGCTGCTGGAGATGCTGGCAAAGATCGCACGCGAGTTTTGAGGGCGGAGCTGCGTGGGGTGGGCAAAGCGCACCGTGCCCACCCCACGGGCCTGTCGTCCCTGCGAAAGCATGCGAAAGCATGGACCCATAACCACAGGCAGTTGTTGTGGTACGAGCAAGCGGTTGCAGCGGAGCGCTGCACAAATGGCTGTGGTTATGGGTCCCGGGTCAAGCCCGGGACGACGGCGTTGTTGCTGGTGGAGCAAAGCAATCCGCCTCTTCGTGCGTGGAGGGCGAGGATTGCTTCGTTCCGCTCGCAATGACGGAGAGAGCGTAACGTCAGTCCACCAGGATGACGCGGACGTCGTTGACGTTGGTCAGCGTGGGGCCGGTCAGGAGCAGATCGCCGGTTTGAGCGAAGAAGCCGCTGGCGTCGTTGTTCTCGAGATAGGCCCTGGGATCGAGGCCCTGCGATTTCATCTTCGCGAACGTAGAGTGGTCGATGACGGCGCCGGCCGGGTCGCTGGCGCTGCCGGCGCCGCCGTCGGCGCCGTCGGTGTCCGCGGCGAGCGCCGAGACATCGGTCATGCCCTTGAGCAGATCGGCGAGCGCGAGCGCGTATTCCTGGTTGGGGCCGCCGCGGCCATTGCCGCGCACGGTCACGGTGAGTTCGCCGCCGGATAGGATCGCGACGCGCCTGCCCTCGCTGCGGGCCGTAAGCGCGAGCTGCGCGTGCGCGGCGGCGACGTCGCGCGCTTCGCCTTCGAGATCAGCGCCGAGATCGATGGTCGCATAGCCGGCTTCGCGCGCGACCTTGACCGCGGCTTCGATCGATGCCTTCGGCTTCGCGATCAACTCGAACGTCGCGCGCGCAAAGGCCGGATCGCCCGGCTTGCAGCTTTCGTTGCCGGGATCGTCGAGCGCGCGGCGAACCGCGTCGTCGACGGCAAGATTGTATTTGGCGACGATGGCGCGCGCATCCGCAAGCGTGGTCGGATCAGGGACCGTGGGGCCGGATGCGATCGCGGAAGGATCGTCATGCGGCACGTCGGAAATCGCGAGCGTCACGATCTCCGCGCGCTGGCCGGCCCGCGCCAGGCGGCCGCCCTTGATGCGCGACAGATGTTTCCGCACGATGTTCATCTCGCCGATCGGCGCACCCGAGCGGAGCAGCGCCCGGTTCACCTGCTGCTTCTGCGCAAAACTGACGCCGTCCGCCGGCGCGATCCAGTTGGCGGAGCCGCCGCCGGAGATCAACACCAGCAAGAGATCATCCGCGGTCGCCGTCGCCGCCAGCCGCAGCGTGTCGTCGGCGGCTTTCAGCCCGGCCTCGTCAGGTACGGGATGGCCGGCCTCGATCACGCTGATCCGGCGGGTCGGCACGCCATGGCCGTGACGGGTGGTCGCGATCCCTGTCAGGAGCGCCGGATCGAGCTCGAGCGCGTCGAGATAGTGTCGTTCGGCCGCCGCCGCCATGGCGGCGGCGCCCTTGCCCGCGGCAAGCACGATCACCCTCCCCTTCGGCACCGGACGCAGGTGCGGCGCCAGCACGACATCCGGATGGGCGGCAGCTACCGCCGCATCGAAGATCGCGCGCAGGAGAGGGCGTCGGTCCGTCATCAGTTGCCGGAGACCTCGCCGCTGAGGACTTCGCCGAACAACTGCCAGCGTTCACCCTTGAACTGCATCAACTGCAACTGCTCGATCGGCATGTAATCAGTCGCACTCGTGGTCAACGTCACGCCCGGTAACAGTCCGCCTTGCGCGAATTGCTTCAGGCTTTGCGCCTGCTTCATGACGTTCTCCCGGGTCAGGTTATCGCCGCAGCGACGCAGCACCTCTACCATGGTAGTCGCTATGTTGTAACCGGTCATCGCCGAAGAGTCGATGCGGTTCATCTCGGGAAGATATTTCGCAAGCAGATCGTCGAACGCCTTGATGCCGGCATCGCCTGCCCACTGGGGATCGCTGACGTCCTTGGCATAGGTCGCCGAGATCACGCCCTGCGAGTTCTCGACTCCCGCCGGCTTCATCACGGCCGCGGTCGAGGCGCTGACGTTGGAGACGATCGTGAGCGGCTTCCAGTTCATCTCGCCGAGCTTCTTGATCGCCTGCGCGCCGAACTTCGGCGTGGTGTAAAGCACCAGAACGTCCGGATTGGCCGCTTTGATTTTCACCACGTGCGAATCGATGGTCGGCTCCGAGACCTCGTAGCTCTCCTCCACGACGATGCGCGAGGCGTCTGCGCCGAATCCATCCTTCAGGCCCTTCAGATAGTCTTTGCCCATATCGTCATTCTGGTAGAGCACGGCCACCTTGGCGCCCGGCTTCTCCTTCGTCAGATATTTCGCGTAGATGCGCGCTTCGCTCTGGTAGCTCGGCAGCCAGCCCATGGTCCAGGGAAAGGTCTTCGGCTCGTTCCACTTGGTCGCGCCGGTGGCGACGAAGAGCTGCGGCACCTTCTTGCTGTTGAGGTATTTCTGAATTGCGGTGTTGGGCGCAGTCCCCAGCGTGCCGACCACCAGCAGAACCTCGTCGCTTTCGACGAGCTTGCGTGCCTGCTCAACCGTCTTCGGCGGGCTATAGGCATCGTCATAGGAGATGAAGCTGATCTTGCGGCCGTTGATGCCGCCCTCGTCGTTGACCTTCTTGAACAGCGCAGCCATCGCCTTGCCGACGCTACCGTAAGCGGAAGCCGGCCCGCTATAGGGCACGATGTTGCCGATCTTGATCTCGGTGTCCGTCGCACCGGTGTCATATTGCTTCTGCGCGAGTGCGGCAGAGCCAGTCGTGGCGGCTACGGCAAAGCCGAGGAATGCGGTTGCAAGGCGGCGTCGGGTCAACATAGGCATAGGACTCCTTCGGAGCAGAAGCTCCCATTCTGGTGCATCGCATTGATAGCGCGGAAAATCATGTTGGCAACAAAAAGCCCCTGCGAATGTGTCGCAGGAGCTTTGCGTGCTTAACCTTGGGTAACCGCAGGAGGCTTTCAACCGCCGACGTCAGCGCTGATGACGTCGCCGAACAGCTCCCACTTGTCGCCCTTGAACTTCATGAGCTGAAGCGAGCTGATCGGAGCAAAGTCGTTTGCTCCGGTGTTGATCTTGATGCCGGGCAGCAGGACTTCGGTACGGAAATCCTTCAGGCTCGCCGCCTGCTTCATGACGTTCTCGCGCGTCAGGTTGTCGCCACACAGCTTCAGCACCTGAACCAGCGTCTGCGCCACGCCGTAGCCGACCACGGTACCGCCATCGAGCTTGTCGCCTTCCGGAAAATCCTTGGCCATGAAGGCATAGAATTCCTTCATGCCGGGATCGTTGTCCCACTGCTTGTCGGAGGCGTCCTTGAGGTAGGCGGCGGAGATGATGTCCTGGGCGTTCTCGAAGCCGGCCGGCTTGAGCACGCTGCCGACGGAAGCCGAGACGTTGTTGAGGAAGTGCAGCGGCTTCCAGCCGATCTCGGCGTTCTTCTTGATCGCCTGCGCGGCAAATTTCGGCGTGGTGATATTGATGAAGATGTCGGCGCCGGTGGCCTTGAGCTTGACCATATGGGAATCGATGGTCGGCTCGGAGGTCTCGTAGCTTTCTTCGGCAACGATCATGGTGGAGGCCTTGGAGCCGAGCCCGTCCTTCAAGCCTTTCAGATAGTCCTTGCCGTAATCGTCGTTCTGGTAGAGCACCGCGATCTTGGCGTTCGGGTAGTTCTTGAGGATGTACTTGGCGTAGATCTGGGTTTCGCTCTGGTAGCTGGGCTGCCAGCCCATGGTCCACGGAAAGTTCTGCGGATCGTTCCACTTGGTGGCGCCGGTGGCGACGAAGAGCTGCGGCACCTTCTTCGAGTTCATGTATTTCTGGATCGCGGTGTTCGGCGGCGTGCCGAGCGAATTGAAGATGAACAGCACCTCATCGCTTTCGACCAGCTTGCGCGCCTGCTCAACCGTCTTCGGCGGAGAATAGGCGTCGTCATAGGAGACGAAATTGATCTTGCGGCCGTTGATGCCGCCGGCGTCGTTGATCTTCTTGAAGTAGGCGGCCTCGGTGCGTCCGATCACGCCATAGGCGGAGGCCGGTCCGCTGTAGGGCATGATGTTGCCGACCTTGATCTCGGTATCCGACGCGCCGGGGTCGTATTTCTTCTGTGCCGACGCAGTGCCGGCAGTGGCCGCGAACAAGCCGAATGCTGCCGAAAGAATCGCAAGTTTCTTGATAACGGACATTCCGTCTCTCTCCCTTTTGGATGACATTGATGCTGTGTCATGGCTTTCTTGATCCGAAAGCTCTTGGTGTTAGCCCTATGGCTTACCATTTTGCCGACATTGCCTCAACAAAAAGCCCCTGCGGCAAAGCCGCAGGGGCTGCATCTTTAGTAGTCACGTACACGCAAGCCGCAGCAGCACGATGAGATCGGGTCGAACTGCGTCCGCGACGAACACTGCGCTCCCTCTCCCGCCTGCGCGAGAGGGTTGGGGTGAGGCTGTCTCCGCGATGGGACTCTTCGTGGGGAGAGAGCCCCACCCGCTGCGCAAGGGCGCAGCGACCTCCCCCGCAAGCGGGAGAGGTGAATGAACTCGCGGACTGACTGATTCAAGCAAATGACATCAGGATCAGCCGCCGACGTCGCCGCTCAGGATGTCGCCGAAGCGCTCCCAGGTGTCGCCCTTGAATTGCATGAGCTGCAGTTGCGACAGCGGCGCGAAATCGGTCCGCGACGTATTCACCTTGATGCCGGGCAACAGCCCGTCGAGCTCGAGGTCGCGGATGCTGGCGGCCTGCTTCATGATGTTCTCGCGGGTCAGGTTGTCGCCGCAGGCCTTCAGCACATGCGCCATGCCTTGCGCCACCGTGTAGCCGTACATCACCGAGAGGTCGGAGCGATTGGCCTCAGGATAGTATTTATCGAGGAATTCGTTCCAGGCGATCATGCCGGGATCGTTCTTCCATTGCGGATCGGTCGGATCCTTCAAGTAGTTCGACGAGATGATATCCTGCGCGTTCTCGAAGCCGGCCGGCTTGAGCACGCTGCCTACAGAGGACGAGACGTTGTTGAGGAAGTGCAACGGCTTCCAGCCGATCTCGGCGTTCTTCTTGATCGCCTGCGCCGCGAATTTCGGCGTGGTGATGTCGAAGAACACATCGGCCCCGGACGACCAGAGCTTGACGATGTGGGAGTCGATGGAGGGTTCGGAGACTTCGTAGCTTTCCTCGATCACGATCATCGAAGCCGCCTTGCTGCCGAGGCCGTCCCTGAAGCCTTTCAGGTAGTCCTTGCCGTAATCATCGTTCTGGTAGAGCACCGCGATCCTGGCGTTCGGATGGTTCTTCAGGATGTACCTGGCGTAGATGATCGACTTGCTCTGGTAATTGGGCTGCCAGCCCATGGTCCAGGGGAAATCTTTCGGATCGTTCCACTTGGTGGCGCCGGTGGCGACGAAGAGCTGCGGCACCTTCTTCTGGTTCATGTATTTCTGGATCGCCGAGTTCGGCGGCGTGCCGAGCGAATTAAAGATGAAGAGCACCTCGTCGCTCTCGACCAGCTTGCGCGCCTGCTCCACCGTCTTCGGCGGAGAGTAGGCGTCGTCATAGGAGATGAAGTTGATCTTGCGGCCGTTGATGCCGCCCTCGGCATTGATCTTGTTGAAATAGGCCGCCTCCGTCTTGCCGATCACGCCATAAGCGGAGGCCGGTCCGCTGTAGGGCATGATGTTGCCGATCTTGATCTCGGTGTCGGTGGCGCCGACGTCGTATGCCTTCTGGGCAAGCGCGTGGCCGCTGCTCACGGCCAGCAATGCGACGGCGGCCGCAAAGGCCCCCAGCCGCAAATGGATGGCAGACATTGGGATCTCCTTGGGATCATGGTGGACGTGTCATGTTTTTTGGATTGGGAGCACTTTCCGGCTCCTGCCGGCATTGAATACCTTCCACCTGGTCCCGGCAACAAAAAGCCCCCGCGATGGAATCGCGGGGGCTGCAAACGGCGGATGCCGCCGCGGCTCCCTCAATGCCCGAGCGCGCCGCTCATGATGCGGCCGAACAACTCCCACTTGTCTCCCTTGAAGCGCATCATCTGCAGTTGCTTGATGGGCGCGAAGTCGGTCGGCGATGTGTTGATGGTGATGCCGGGCAGCAGCGTGTCGGGCGCAAACTCCCTCAGGCTCGCGGCCTGCTTCATGATGTTGGCACGGGTGAGATCGTCGCCGCACATCTGCAGCACCTTCACCATGGTTTGCGCCGCGCCATAGCCATAGACCGCCGCGTCGTCGCGCCGATCGGCTTCCGGATAATATTCCTGAAGGAACGCAAAGAATCGCTTCATGCCGGGATCGTTGTCCCATTGCGGGTCGGCGCCATCCTTGGCATAGGCCGCCGACAGGACGCCCTGCACATTCTCAAAGCCGGCCGGCTTCATCGCACCGCCGACGGAAGCGGAGACATTGGACACGATCTGCACCGGCTTCCAGTTGAGTTCCGCGACGTTCTTCATCGCCTGAGCTGCGAATTTCGGCATGGCGACGTTGATGAAGACGTCGACGCCGGCGGCCTTCAGCTTGACGATGTGGCTCTCCATCGACGGCTCTGACGTCTCGTAGCTCTCTTCGGCGACGATCATCGCCGCCTTCTCGCCGAATCCGTCCCTCAAGCCCCTGAGGTAGTCCTTGCCGAAATCGTCGTTCTGATAGAGCACGCCGACCTTGGCGTCCGGCCTCTCTTTCATGATGTATTTGGCATAGATGCGCGCCTCGCTCTGGTAGTTCGGCTGCCAGCCCATCGTCCACGGAAACTCTTTTGGCTGGTCCCACTTGCTGGCGCCGGAGGCGACGAAGAGCTGCGGCACTCCCTTGCCGTTCATGTATTTCTGGATCGCGAGGTTGGTGACCGTGCCGAGCGAGTTGAAGATCAGAAGCACTTTATCGCTCTCCACGAGCTTGCGCGCCTGCTCCACCGTCTTCGACGGGTTGTAGCCGTCGTCGTAGCTGAGAAAAACGATCTTGCGACCGTTGATGCCGCCCTCGGCGTTGACCTTGTTGAAATAGGCAGCCTCGGTCTTGCCGATCACGCCATAGCCGGAAGCCGGTCCGCTATAGGGCATGATGTTGCCTATTCTGATCTCGGTGTCGCTGGCGCCGGTATCGTACTTCTTCTGGGCGAGCGCACCGCCGGTGGTGGCGATGATCAGGGCGAGCACGGCTGAAAGGGCAGTCAATCGCAAAGGCACGGCAGTCATTCGTTTCCTTCATCCTCGAGATCATGATCCGATTAGACGGAATCGGATCATGATCTCATCTCTTTGTTTGAGCATGATCTTTTCGGAAAACCGGTTCCCACTTTTCCGGATCATGCTCTGGTGGATGCGTTTCTTGGAACCCCCACGGCGGGCATTGAATGCGGTTCTCGCACCGTCCGTCAACAAAAAGCCCCACGGCTTGCGCCGCGGGGCTTTGCGCTGGTCTCTTGCACTGCAACCTCAGTCGGCGGGGACGTCGCCGCTGATGATTTCGCCGAACAGTTCCCATTTCTGTCCCTTGAAGCGCATCATCTGAAGCTGGCTGATCGGGGCAAAGTCGGTGGCGCTGGTGTTGATCTTGACGCCGGGCAGCAGCGTGTCAGGCGTAAAATCCTTCAGGCTGGCGGCCCGTTTCATCACGTTGGCCCGGGTGAGATCGTCGCCGCACATCTCCAGCACCTTCGCCAGGGTTTGTGCAGCGCCGTAGCCGTAAACCAGACCGCTCTCGGTCTTGTCGGCACCCGGCATGTACTTGTCGAGGAATTCATTCCACTTTTTCATGCCGGGATCGTTGTTCCATTGCGGGTCGCTGCCGTCCTTGGCGTAGGCCGCCGAGAACACGCCCTGGGCGTTCTCAAATCCCGCCGGCTGCATCACGCTGCCGACCGAGATTGAGACGTTGGTGACGATCTGCAACGGCTTCCAGCCGAGTTCGGCGGTCTTCTTGATGGTCTGGGCGGCGAATTTCGGCGTGGCGTAGATCAGCAGCACGTCCGGATTGGCGGCCTTGATCTTGACGATGTGGGAATCGATCGTCGGCTCGGAGATCTCGTAGCTCTCCTCGAGGATGATCATCGAGGCACCCTTGGCGCCGAGGCCGTCCTTGGTGCCCTTGAGGTAATCCTTACCGAAATCGTCGTTCTGGTAGAGGATCGCGACCTTGGCGTCCGGCTTCTCCTTCATCAGCCATTTCGCGTAGATGTGCGCTTCGCTCTGGTAGCTCGGCTGCCAGCCTATGGTCCAAGGGAAGTTCTTCGGGTCGTTCCACTTGGTCGCGCCGGTGGCGACGAACAGTTGCGGGATCTTCTTGGAGTTGAGGTATTTCTGGATCGCGGTGTTCGAGGGCGTGCCGAGCGGATTGAAGACGACAAGGACTTCGTCGCTCTCGACCAGCTTGCGTACCTGCTCGACCGCCTTCGGCGGCGAGTAGGCGTCGTCATAAGTAATGAAATTGACCTTGCGGCCGTTGATGCCGCCCTGATCGTTGATCATCCGGAAATAGGCGGCCTCGGTCTTGCCGATGCTGCCATAGGCGGATGCGGGTCCGCTATAGGGGATGATGTTGCCGACCTTGATCTCGGTGTCGGAGGCGCCGGTATCATATGTCTTCTGGGCGAAGGCACTGCCGGAAGCGGCAGCAAAAGCGATGACCGCCGCCGAAAGCACGGCGGTCCGTGGTTTGAAGGGCATTGTCTCTCCTAAAGTCTCTTTTCTTGGTTCTTCAGTTCTTCTTGAGTTTCGCCGCCAGTTGCTGGGCAATGAGGGCGACCTGCCGGGCGCCATGCGGCACCAGGTAGATGACGAGGAACAGGAGCACGCCGAACACGGCGCCGGAGAGACCCTTGGAAATGCCTTCCGCAATATTCGGCACGAAGATGATGAACGCGGAGCCGACGATCGAACCCGGCAGCCAGCCGACGCCGCCGACCACCATGCCGACGAACAGCGAGATCGCGAGCGTGATGGTGTAGCCGTCAGGCGCCACGAACTGCACCGCGATCGCGCCGAGGCCGCCGGCGATGCCGGTGATCCCGGCACTCACGCCGAATGCCAGTGTCTTGTACAGCGCGACGTTAACGCCCATGGCGGAGGCCGCGATCTCGTTGTCGCGGATCGACATGAGGGCGCGGCCCGAGCGCGAGCGCAACAGGTTCACCGAGGCGACATAGATCCCGATCGAGACCGCCAGTGTGAAGTAATAGAGCCACATGTCCTGTGACAACGGCAGGCCGAATGGCGCATCCGGCTTGGTCACCACAAGGCCCTGCACGCCGCCGGTCCAGTGCTCGAGGAAGCCGAGCTTGAGGAGCTGCGGCATGGCGAGCGCCAGAGCAAAGGTCGCGAGCGCGAGGTAGATGCCAGACAGCCGCAGCGCCGGCTGGCCGAACAGGAAACCCGCACCGAAGCAGACGACGCCCGCGACCGGCAGGGTCAGCGCGTAGTTGACGTTGAAGTGCTCCATCAGGATCGCCGTGACATAGGCGCCGATGGCATAGAACGCGCTCTGGCCGAGCGAGAACTGCCCGCTGCCGCCGGTCAGGATGTTGAGCGCCAGCACCGCGAGGGCGTAGATCAGGAGCATCGTCATCTGGAAGATGACGAAGTTCTTGACGAACAAGGGCGTCAGGATCAGGGCCGCCAGCACCACCAGCGAGGTGCCGTAGCCGAGCGTCATGGCACGCTTCGGAACCGCCTCGACGGCCGGGGCTTCGGTTACAACTTCTTCAGCCGCGCTCATGATCAGACTCGCTTCACGATGGGCCGGCCAAACAGCCCGGCCGGTTTGACGACCAACACGGTGATGATCAGCGCAAGCGCGATCGGCAGCTTGAGCTCGTTGCCGACGCCTGGAATGTAGGTGCCGGCAAGGTTCTCGAACACGCCGACCAGGAAGCCGCCGATCACGGCGCCGAGCGGCGAGCTAAGGCCGCCGAGCACCGCGGAGGCGAAACCGTAGATCAGGACGCCGCCCATCATATTCGGCTCCAGGAACACCACCGGGGCGATCAGCATGCCGGCGATCGCGCCGATGGCGGAGGCCATGCCCCAGCCGAGCGCGATCATCCATGAGGTGTTGATGCCGACCAGCCGCGCCGATTCAGGCAACGAGGCAGCCGCCCGCATCGCAAGGCCAATGCGGGTGAACTGGAAGAAGAAATAGAGCCCGGCGAGCAGCAGCAGGGTGACGCCGACCATGCCGGCCTGGTGGGTCGAGATAAGCTGGCTGCCGAGGAACGGCGAGGAGCCGAACGGCGTCGGATATTGCTTGATGGTGAAATCCCAGATCAGGCCCGCGACCGAGTTGACGATCGCAAACAGCGCGATGAAGCCGGCGACGTTGGTCAAGACCGGCGCCTTCGCCAAGGGCTTGAACAACAGCCGCTCGATCAGGATGCCACCGGCGAAGGAAAGGATGACGGTGAGGATGAACGCCCCCCAATAGGGCACGCCCCATTGCATCATCTGCCAGGACATGAAAGTCGAGAACATCGCCATTTCGCCTTGCGCGAAATTGAGATGGTCAATCGCCTGGTAGATCATCACGACGGCGAGCGCCATGCAGGCGTAGATCGCGCCTGTGGCGATGCCGGCCAGGACTTGGTTGGCAAAAAGCTCCATGGTCCTCGCTCCCTCAGTAACCCAGATAGGATTTACGGACGTCTTCGTTGTTGGCGACGTCCTTGGCGTTGCCGGACATCACGATGCGTCCGGTTTCGATCACATAGGCCTGATCCGCGAGCTCGAGCGCGAGCTGCGCGTTCTGCTCGACCACCAGGATGGTGACTTTGTCCTCGCGGTTGATCTTGCCGAGGATGCGGAACAGGTCGCGCACCACCAGCGGCGCCAGGCCGAACGACGGCTCGTCCAAGAGCATCAGCCGCGGCCGCAGCATCAGCGCGCGCGCGACGGCAAGCATCTGCTGCTCGCCGCCCGACAGCGTGCCGGCCTGCTGGGTGTAGCGCTGCTTGAGCACCGGGAAGTGGTCGTACATGCGCTCGATGTCGGCGACGATGTTCTTCTTGTCGCCGCGCGTGATGGCGCCGAGCTGCAGATTCTCCTCCACCGTCATGTTGGTGAAGGTGCCGCGGCCCTGCGGCACATGGGCGATGCCGAGGCGGACGACGTTCTCGGTCGAACGATTGCCGATCGGCTTGCCCTCGAATTCGACCGCGCCGGTCGAGCGCACCATGTTGCAGATCGCCCGCAGCGTGGTGGTCTTGCCGGCGCCGTTGGCCCCGAGCAGCGTGGTGAGCGAACCTTCGTTCAGGGAGAAGCTGAGGCCGTGAAGCGCCTGGACCTGGCCGTAGTAGGCGCGCAGATCCTTGACGTTGAGCATCGTCGTCATTGGTCCTTGCTCCCGAGATAGGCCTTGATGACGTCGGGGTCGGCCTGGACCTGGCTAGGGGTTCCCTCCGCGAGCTTGCGGCCGAAATTGAGCGCGACGACATGGTCGGCGGTCGACATCACCATGCCCATGTGGTGCTCGACCAGGAGCACGGTGATCTTGCGCTCGTCGCGGATCTTGCGGACGAGGTCGCCGAGCACATAGACCTCTTCATGGTTGAGGCCACCGGCCGGCTCGTCCAACAAAAGGATCTTCGGATCGGCCGCGAGCGCGCGCGCCAGTTCGACGCGCTTCTGGGTGCCGAACGGCAGGCCCGAAACGATGCTGTGCGCGACGTCCTCGAGGTCGAGATAGGCCAGGATATCGTGCACCTTCTTGTTGACCGAAGCCTCGGTGCGCCTGATCCAGGCGAGCTTGAGCGAGTCGCTGATGATGTCGCTGGACGTGCGCGCGTGCGTCCCGACGCGGACATTGTCGAGCACCGAGAGATTGGGAAACAGCGCCACGTTCTGGAAGGTGCGACCGATGCCGATCTCGGCGATCTTGTGCGGCGGGCGGCTAAGGATGCTCGCGCCTTCCATCAGGATGTCGCCGGAGCTCGGCTGATAGAGCCGTGAGAGGCAATTGAAGAGCGTCGTCTTGCCGGCGCCGTTCGGTCCGATCAGTCCCAGGATCTGGCCCTGATGCATGTCGAAGGAGACGCCGTTCAACGCGACGATGCCGCCGAACACGACGCTGACGTCGCGAACCGCGAGCAGTGGCGCATGACCCTGCGCGAGTTGTGCCTGCGTCATCTCGTCTCGCCCGCCCGCTTGAGAGGGCGGAGAGCGCCGCGCGAATGATCGCGCCGGCGATGAAGAAGGCTGTCAGATGCCCTCGGCCACACGTGCAACTTTCCCTCCTGATCTCGACTTTTTGCTTTCAGCTTTTCTGGATTGCGGCGCTACCCCACCAAGCGCCTGCTCGATGTTCCTTACCATCGCGACAAGGCGAGGTCCAATATCGTCGAGCAACCGGTCTTCCGTAAAGCGGAATGCCGGCGCGCCGCAATTGAACGCATACGGACCGGTTCCGTCATTAAGCTGCAATGCGACGCCGACGGCGTGAACATCGTCCTGCCATTCGCCAGCAGAAATTGCAAAACCGCGCTTCGCTACCAATTCGCCCGAGCGCTCGATGCCGTCGCGTATCTTTGGCCAGCGGCTGCCGTAGTGGTCTCGAAGCTCGCGCAGCAAAGCGGCACGCTCATCGTCCGGCAGCGCCCAGATATAGGCGCGCCCCATCGCGGTGGTCGCTATTGGTATCCGCGAACCGACATCGAGCTGAACGCCGAGCGTCAGTCCATTCCGACTCTGTCCGAAATAGATCATGCTGAGCCGGTCGCGCCCGCCTACCGCAACCGCACCGCCCGTCTCGCGCATCACGTCCTCGCGATAGGGCTCGGACAAATGCCGGACGCCGAGATTGGCAAGCGCGGCATAACCCAGCGCCATGGCAGAGGGCGCGAGCTGGTACTTCTCGAAACGCGGCACGGGTGTAAGGTAACCGAGCTTGGTCAACGTGTAGGTCAACCGTGAAATGGTTGGCTTCGGCAAATTGGTGCGGGCCGCAATCTCCTGATTGCCGAGAAGCCCGTCATTGGGACGGAATGCGCGCAGGACTTCCAATCCACGGGAAAGCGCGACCACAAAATTGCGATCGGTCGCCGCCTTCTTTCCTGAACGCTTCATTCCCTGTCACTTTGTCGATCTCGTTGACAAGGGACGTGCTTCAAAATAACCCTCCCTGTCAAGATGTGGAATTTAATTTCGCAGTGCGAAATTAGCCACTAAACGCAAGAACTGCAAGAACGCCTTGCAAAAGAACACACTGCAAAAGAACTCACTGCAAAAGAACACAGCATCCAAGGAGAGTCTCGTGAGCGAAGTCGTAAAACTCGAGCGGCATGACATCATTGGCATCGTCACGGTTAACAATCCTCCGGTCAACGCGCTGAGTGCCGCAGTACGCGGCGGCATCCTGGAATGCATCAAGAGCGCGATTGCCGATGCCGAAGTGAAGGCGATCGTGCTGACCTGCGCCGGCCGCACCTTCATCGCCGGCGCCGACATCACCGAATTCGGCAAGCCGCCGAAGCCGCCCGGCCTCAACGAGGTGCTGGAGGTGATGGAGAATTCACCGAAGCCGATCGTTGCCGCGATCCACGGCACCGCGCTCGGCGGCGGCCTCGAGGTCGCTCTGGCATGCCACTATCGCGTGGCGACCAAGGACGCCCGGCTCGGCCTGCCCGAAGTCAAGCTCGGCCTGTTGCCGGGCGCCGGCGGCACCCAGCGGCTGCCGCGCGCGGTCGGACCGGAACTTGCGGTCAAGATGATCGTCGGCGGTGATCCGATCGGCGCCGCGGAAGCGCTCAAGAGCGGGTTGATCGAAGAGATCGTCGAGGGACCGGCCGCCGGCGGCGAAGCCTTCGCGCTCAAGGTGCTGGCGGAGAAACGCCCGTTGCGAAAGTTGCGCGACGACGACTCCAAGCTCGCTGCGGCCAAGGCCGACCGTTCGATCTTCACCAATGCGGTCGCCGCACTGACCAAGCGCGCACGCGGCCTGGAAGCGCCGTTCGCCGCCGCCGACGCGGTCGGTGCTGCGATCGACCTTCCGTTCGATGAGGGGCTGAAGAAGGAGCGCGAGACCTTCCTGAAGCTGGTCGCCAGCGACCAGTCCAAGGCGCAGCGCTATGCCTTCTTTGCCGAACGCGAAGCCGCGAAGATCGCTGGTGTACCAGATGGCACGAAGTCGCGGCCGGTCGAGCGTGTCGCGATCATCGGCGCCGGCACCATGGGCGGCGGCATCGCGATGTCGTTTGCCAATGCCGGCATTCCTGTGACGCTGATCGAGACCAGCGAGGAGCAGCTCAAGCGCGGCCTGGGCGTGATGCAGAAGAACTATGAGGCGACAGCGGCCCGTGGTGGTATCCCAGCAGATGCGCCCGCCAAGCGGATGGCGCTCATCACCGGCGTCGTCGGCCTCGAGAATGTCAAGGACGCCGACCTCGTCATCGAGGCGGTGTTCGAGACCATGGCGGTCAAGAAGGAAGTGTTCGGCAAGCTCGATCAATATGCCAAGCCGGGCGCCGTGCTCGCCTCCAACACGTCCTACCTGAACATCGACGACATCGCGAAGGAGACCAAGCGGCCGCAGGACGTGCTGGGCATGCACTTCTTCTCGCCCGCGAACGTCATGAAGCTCTGCGAGATCGTCCGCGCCGAGAAGACCGCCCCCGACGCGTTGGTTACCGCAGTCTCGATCGCGCGCAAAATTGCAAAAGTGCCGGCCGTGGTCGGCGTCTGCGATGGCTTCGTCGGCAACCGTATGCTGGCCCAGCGCGGCAAGCAGGCGGAAAAGCTGCTGTTCGAAGGCGCGCTCCCACAGCAGGTCGATGCCGTGGTGACCAAGTTCGGCATGCCGATGGGCCCGTTCGCGATGGGCGACCTCGCCGGCCTCGACATCGGCTGGCGCTCGCGCAAGGACCGCGGCATCAAGTCGGAGATCGCGGACGCGCTGTGCGAGGCCGGCCGCTTTGGCCAGAAGACCGGCAAGGGCTATTACAAGTACGAGGCGGGCTCTCGCGCGGCACTGCCCGATCCGGAAGTCGAGAAGCTGATTGACGAGACGCTCGCGCGCCTCGGCCGCAAGAAGCGCGTCGTCAGCGACGACGAGATCCTCGAGCGCATGATGTACCCGATGATCAACGAGGGTGCGCGCATCCTGGAGGAGGGCATCGCGGCGCGGCCTTCCGACATCGACGTGGTCTGGCTCTATGGCTATGGCTGGCCGATCTACCGCGGCGGCCCGATGTTCTGGGCCGACACGGTGGGCCTGAAGCACATCGCCGATCGCCTCGCCTTCTATGCCAAGGAGACCAACGATCCCTCGCTCGAGCCGGCGCCGCTGCTCAAGCGCCTCGCCGACGAAGGCAAGACGTTTGCTTCGCTCGCCGCGGCGTCGAAGGCGGCTTGATGGGCCGTGTGCTCACTCGTTGTCGTTCCGGGGCGCGCGCAGCGCGAACCCGGAACCTCGAGATTCCGGGTTCGCGACTTCGTCGCGCCCCGGAATGACGGCGTATCTGGCTGGAGCATCATGACCCATCCCGGCGAACAGTTTTATCCGAAGGGCGTGCATTGGGACGACCCGATCGCGCGCGGCACATTGCCTGATTTGCTGTCGACCGCCGCCGCAGCCTACGGCCCGCGGACGGTGATCGAATTCCGCAACCGGCCGATCACGTATGCCGAGCTGGAAGCGCTGGTCGAAACCGCGGCTTCCGCGTTCCTGCAGGCCGGCTACGGCAGGGACACGTCGGTGGCGCTGTTCCTGGGCAATACGCCCGACCATCCCATCAACTTCTTCGGCGCGCTGAAGGCCGGTGCCCGCGTCGTGCATCTCTCGCCGCTCGACGGCGAGATCGCGCTCTCGCACAAGCTCTCGGATTCCGGCGCCCGCATCCTTATCACCAGCAACCTCTCGGCACTGTTGCCGACGGCGCTGAAGTTCCTCGACAAGGGCCTCCTCGATCGGCTGATCGTCTGCGAGGACGATCATTGGGGCAAGGTCGGCACACCCCAGACCGCGCTGCCCGACAATCCCGCCATCATCACCTATCGCCAGTTCGTCGACGGCGCGACCAGGGCGGCCAAATGGCCTGAGGTCAGCGCCGACGACGTCGCGCTGCTGCAATATACCGGCGGCACCACCGGCCTGCCGAAGGGCGCGATGCTGAGCCACGGCAACCTGACTGCAGCCGTGTCGATCTATGAAGTCTGGGGCAAGGCGGCCCGCGCGGAGCGCGACGCGATCGAGCGCGTGATCTGCGTGCTGCCGCTGTTCCACATCTATGCGCTGACGGTCGTGCTGCTGTCCTCGATCCGGCACGGCCATCTGATCTCGCTGCACCAGCGCTTCGACGTCCAGGCCGTGATGCGCGACATCGAGGAGAAGCGCGCCACCGTGTTCCCCGGCGTACCCACGATGTGGATCGCGATCGCCGCCCTGCCCGATCTCGACAAACGCGACCTATCCTCGCTGGTGAGCTGCGGTTCCGGCGGCGCGCCGCTGCCGGTGGAAGTCGCCAAGATCTTCGAGCGCCGCGTCGGCATGAAGCTGCGCAGCGGCTGGGGCATGACGGAGACTTGTTCCCCGGGGACCGGTCATGTGAAGGAAGGGCCGGACAAGCCCGGCTCGATCGGCCTGATGCTGCCGGGCATCGAGCTCGATGTGGTCTCGCTGGATGATCCGAAGCAGGTCTTGCCCGTGGGCGAAGTCGGCGAGATTCGGATTCGCGGACCGAATGTCACCAAAGGCTACTGGAACCGGCCGAAGGAAACCGCCGAAGCCTTTGTCGGCGACCGTTTCCTCACCGGCGACATCGGCTACATCGATGCGGACGGCTACTTCTATCTGGTCGACCGCAAGAAGGACATGATCATCTCCGGCGGCTTCAACGTCTATCCGCAGATGATCGAGCAGGCGATCTATACGCATCCTGCCGTGCAGGAAGTGATCGTGATCGGCATCCCCGACGACTACCGCGGCGAGGCTGCGAAAGCCTTCGTCAAGCTGCGCGACGGAGCGGCACCGTTCACGATCGACGATCTGCGCAGCTTCCTCACCGGCAAGCTCGGCAAGCATGAATTGCCTTCGGCGCTCGAATTCGTCGAGGAATTGCCGCGCACGCCGGTCGGAAAACTTTCCCGCCACGAATTGCGCCAGCAGCGGACCGCTCCGGACAGCGCAGCGAAACAACAACCAGAAACCGCAACAGGAGGTCGTTCATGACCGACGCCGTTATCGTCTCCACCGCCCGCACGCCGATCGGCAAGGCCTATCGCGGCGCGCTCAACGTCACCGAAGGCGCAACCCTGCTTGGACATGCCATCGGCGAAGCGGTTGCGCGCGCCAAGGTCGACCCGAAGGAGATCGAGGACGTCGTGATGGGCGCGGCCCTGCAGCAGGGCGCAACCGGCGGCAACATCGCGCGCAAGGCGCTGCTCCGCGCCGGCCTTCCGGTGACCGTCGCCGGCACCACCATCGACCGGCAATGTGCCTCGGGCCTGCAGGCGATCGCGCTTGCCGCGCGCTCGGTGCTGTTTGACGGCGTCGAGATCGCGGTCGGCGGCGGTGGTGAATCGATCAGCCTGGTGCAGAACGACAAGATCAATACGTTTCACGCGCAGGACCCGGCGCTCCTGAAGATCAAGGGCGAGGTCTACATGCCCATGATCGACACCGCCGAAGTGGTCGCCAAACGCTACAACATCTCGCGCGAGAAGCAGGACGAATATTCGCTGGAGAGCCAGCGCCGCACCGCAGCCGCCCAGCAGGGCGGCAAGTTCAAGGACGAGCTGGCGCCGATCACCACCCAGATGGCGGTGACCGACAAGGCGACCGGCGCGGTCTCGTTCAAGGAGGTGACGCTGTCGCAGGATGAGGGTCCGCGGCCCGACACCACGGCCGAAGGCCTTGCCGGCCTGAAGCCGGTGCGCGGCGAAGGTTTTACCATCACCGCCGGCAACGCCAGCCAGCTTTCCGATGGCGCCAGTGCGACCGTCATCATGAGCGACAAGGAAGCGGCCAAGCGCGGCTTGACGCCGCTCGGCATCTTCCGTGGTTTCGTCTCCGCCGGCTGCGAGCCCGACGAGATGGGGATCGGCCCGGTCTTCGCCGTGCCGCGCCTGCTCAAGCGCCATGGCCTGAAGGTCGAGGACATCGACCTCTGGGAGCTCAACGAGGCCTTCGCGGTGCAGGTGCTCTATTGCCGCGACAAGCTCGGCATCGATCCGGAGAAGCTCAACGTCAATGGCGGCGCGATCGCGGTCGGCCATCCCTACGGCATGTCGGGCGCCCGGCTGACGGGCCACGCCCTGATCGAAGGCCGCCGCCGCAAGGCGAAATATGCTGTCGTGACCATGTGCGTCGGCGGCGGCATGGGCGCGGCCGGCTTGTTCGAGGTGGTGCACTAAGGCTCATTGCGTCATTCCGGACGGGCGCGAAGCGGCCGATCCGGAATCCAGAGGTTTGTTACTTCGAGATTCCGGGTTCGCGCTAACGCGCGCCCCGGAATGACAGATAATTCATCACAAGGAGGATCCGATGGATCTCGCTTTCACCAAGGAAGAAGTGGCATTTCGCGAGGAAGTGCGGGCGTTCTTCAGGGACAATGTGCCGCCGGACACGCGGCGGAAGATGCAGGAGGGCCGTCACCTCTCCAAGGATGAGATGGTCACCTGGTGGCGCATCCTGAACAAGAAGGGTTGGGGTGTCTCGCACTGGCCGAAGGAATATGGCGGCACCGGCTGGACATCCGTGCAGCACTACATCTTCAACGAGGAGCTGCAAGCCTATCCGGCGCCGCAGCCGCTCGCCTTCGGCGTCAGCATGGTCGGCCCGGTCATCTACACCTTCGGCAACGAGGCGCAGAAGAAGCAGTATTTGCCGCGCATCGCCAGTGTCGACGACTGGTGGTGCCAGGGTTTCTCGGAGCCCGGCTCGGGTTCGGACCTCGCCTCGCTCCGCACCAAGGCCGAGCGCAAGGGCGACAAGTGGATCATCAACGGCCAGAAGACCTGGACCACGCTGGCGCAGCATGCCGACATGATCTTCTGCCTGTGCCGCACCGATCCCAGCGCCAAGAAGCAGATGGGCATCTCCTTCATCGTGTTCAGCATGAAGTCGAAGGGCGTCACCGTTCGGCCGATCCAGACCATCGATGGCGGCTGTGAAGTCAACGAAGTGTTCTTCGACAATGTCGAGGTTCCGATCGAGAACCTGATCGGCGAGGAGAACAAGGGCTGGGACTACGCCAAATTCCTGCTCGGCAACGAGCGCACCGGTATTGCGCGGGTCGGCGTCTCCAAGGAGCGGCTGCGCCGCATCAAGGAACTCGCCTCCAAGGTCGAATCCGGGGGCCGGCCGGTGATCCAGGATCCGACCTTCCGCGAAAAACTCTCGGCCTGCGAGATCGAGCTGAAGGCGCTGGAATTGACCCAGCTTCGCGTCGTCGCCGACGAAGGCAAGCATGGCAAGGGCAAGCCCAACCCGGCATCGTCGGTGCTCAAGATCAAGGGCTCGGAGATCCAGCAGACCACGACAGAGCTGTTGATGGAAGTGATCGGCCCGTTCGCCGCGCCCTATGACGTGCATGGCGACGACGGCTCGAACGAGGCCATGGATTGGACCGCCCAGATCGCGCCGAGCTACTTCAACAACCGCAAGGTCTCGATCTACGGCGGCTCCAACGAGATCCAGCGCAACATCATCGCCAAGGCGGTGCTGGGGCTTTGAGTTGACGACTCTTGCGGTCACACACGCTGGCGTCATGGCCGGGCTTGACCCGGCCATCCACGCGGTGGTGCGGGCACAGCAAGAGCGTGGATGCCCGGGACAAGCCCGGGCATGACGGAGAGTTTCCGATAATCCTGAGAGAGCAAGAACATGGATTTTGATTTGTCCGAGGAGCAGCGGCTTCTCAAGGAAAGCATCGACGGCCTGCTGACGGATTCCTACGATTTCGAGCAGCGCAAGAAATACATGCAGGAGAAGGGCGGCTGGAGCAAAGCCGTCTGGAGCAAGCTCGCCGAGCAGGGCCTGCTCGGCCTGCCCTTCACTGAGGCGGACGGCGGATTCGGCGCTGGCGGCGTCGAGACCATGATCGTGATGGAAGCGCTCGGCAAGGCGCTGGTGCTCGAGCCTTATCTTGCGACCGTGGTGATCGGCGGCGGCTTCCTGCGCCATGGCGGCTCGGCCGAGCAGAAGGCCGCGCACATCCCCGGCATCATCGACGGCAGCAAGACGTTCGCGTTCGCGCAGCTCGAGAAGAACTCGCGTTACGACCTGTTCGACGTCACCACGACCGCCAAGAAGAAGGGCTCGGCTTACGTCATCGACGGCGAGAAGTTCGTCGTCCTCAACGGCGAGAACGCCGACACGCTGATCGTGACCGCGCGCACCAAGGGCGAGCGGCGCGACAGAAACGGCATCGGCGTGTTCCTGGTGCCGGCCAATGCCAAGGGCATCAGCAGGAAGGGCTATCCGACCCAGGACGGCCTGCACGCCGCCGACATCAGCTTCACCGGCGTGGAAGTCGGCAGCGATGCCGCGATCGGCAACCCCGAGGATGCGCTTGCGTTGATCGAGCGCGTGGTCGACGAAGCCCGCGTCGCGCTGTGCGCGGAGGCGGTCGGCGCGATGGACGAGTCGCTCAAGGAGACCGTCGAGTACATCAAGACGCGCAAGCAGTTCGGCGTCGCGATCGGTTCGTTCCAGAGCCTGCAGCACCGCGCCTCCGACATGTTCGTCGCGGCCGAGCAGGCCCGTTCGATGTCGATGTTCGCGACCATGGCTGGTGACTTCGCGGACGCCAAGGAGCGCGCGAGCGCGATCGCGGCGGCCAAGGTGCAGATCGGCAAGTCGCTGAAGTTCGTCGGCCAGCAGTCGATCCAGCTCCATGGCGGCATCGGCATGACCATGGAGGCCAAGATCGGCCACTACTTCAAGCGTCTCACCATGATCGAGAACACCTTCGGCGACACCGAGTATCACCTGCGCCGTGTCGCCGACGCGGGCGGGTTGATCTAGTCTCCGCCCGCTCGTGACTTGGGAGGCTGCAGCCGCACAATGACCGTCATGCCCGGGCATTCACGTCTTGGCGGCAAAACAAGAGCGTGGATGGCCGGGTCAAGCCCGGCCATGACGGTGTGGCAAAATGCGAACAGAACAGAAGAGGGAAACAACAATGAAGAACACCCCGTTCGATCTCACCGGAAAGGTCGCTGTCATCACCGGCTCGAGCCGCGGCATCGGCCGTGCCTCCGCCGAACTGCTGGCGAAGCTCGGAGCCAAGGTGGTGATCTCCTCGCGCAAGGCCGACGCCTGCAAGGAAGTGGCCGACGGCATCAACAGTAACGGCGGCGATGCGCATGTGATCCCCTGCAACATCTCGCGCCGCGAGGAGGTCGAGGCGCTGATCTCGGGCGCGACCAAGCATTACGGCAAGATCGACATCCTCGTCTGCAACGCTGCGGTGAACCCGTATTACGGCCCGCTGCTCGACATCAAGGACGAGGCGTTCGACAAGATCATGGGCTCCAACGTCAAGAGCAACATCTGGCTCTGCGCGCTGGCGATCCCGCAAATGGCCGAGCGCGGCAATGGCTCCGTCGTGATCATCTCCTCGATCGGGGGATTGCGCGGCTCGACCGTGATCGGCGCCTATGGCATCTCGAAGGCGGCCGACTTCGCGCTCTGCCGCAGCCTGGCCGGCGAATGGGGACCGAAGGGCGTGCGCGTCAATTGCGTCGCGCCCGGCCTGGTCAAGACCGATTTCGCCCGCGCGCTCTGGGAAGACGCGGAGCTCCTGAAACGGCGCACCGCCACCACCCCGCTCCGCCGCATCGGCGAACCCGACGAGATCGCCGGCGCGGTAGCCTATCTCGCCTCCGACGCCTCCACCTTCATGACCGGCCAGACCATCGTCATCGACGGCGGCGTCACCACGGCGGCGGTGTAGCGGCTCTCCCTCGCCCCGCTCTTGCGGGGAGAGGGTCGGGGTGAGGGGCTGCCTCCACGAATTCCGAACACCGTGAATGCGGCGCGTCCCCTCACCCGGCGCTGCGCGCCGACCTCTCCCCGCAAGAGCGGGGCGAGGCTAAGCAGCCCGCCCGACCTGAGATATTGACCTTCCCGCGCCAATCCGCTCCCTTGGCGCAACAAGCAATCACGTCCGGGAAGGAGCGCTATGTCCTTTGTGTTGGCCATCGATCAGGGCACCACGTCCTCGCGCGCCATCGTATTCCGCAGCGATATCTCCATCGCGGCGGTGGCGCAGCAGGAGTTCCCGCAGCATTTCCCTGCTTCCGGCTGGGTCGAGCATGAGCCGGAGGACATCTGGACCTCGACCATCGCCACCTGCCGCAATGCGCTGGAGAAAGCCGGTCTAAAGGCGAAGGAGATCGCCGCGATCGGTATCACCAACCAGCGCGAGACCACTGTCGTGTGGGACCGCGCCACCGGCCAGGCGGTGCACCGCGCCATCGTCTGGCAGGACCGCCGCACCGCCGATTTCTGCGCCCGATTGAAAGCAGACGGCCATGAGCCGGTGATCTCGGCCAAGACCGGGCTGATCATCGACCCCTATTTCTCCGGCACCAAGGTGGCCTGGATCCTCGACGGTGTGCCCGGCGCAAGAGAACGCGCCGAGCGCGGCGAGCTGCTGTTCGGCACCGTCGATTGCTATCTGCTCTGGCGGCTCACCGGCGGCAAGGTGCATGCGACCGACGCCACCAACGCCTCGCGCACCCTGCTCTTCAACATCCACACCGGCGAATGGGATGACGAGCTCTTGAAGATCCTCGGCGTGCCGCGCTCGATGCTTCCCGAGGTGAAGGACTCCTCCGCCAAATTCGGCGACAGCGTCCCCGACCTGTTCGGCGGCAGCATCGCCATCGCAGGCATCGCCGGCGACCAGCAGGCCGCGACCATCGGGCAGGCCTGTTTCGAGCCCGGCATGATCAAATCGACCTATGGCACCGGCTGCTTTGCGCTGCTCAACACCGGCACCACGCCGGTGAAGTCAAAGAACAAGCTGCTGACCACGATCGCCTATCAGCTCGGCGGCAAACGCACCTACGCACTGGAAGGCTCGATCTTCGTCGCCGGAAGCGCGGTGCAGTGGCTGCGCGATGGGCTCGGTATCATCAGGCAGGCCGCCGAGACCGGGCCGCTCGCCGACAAATCCGATTCGATGCAGAGCGTCTATCTGGTGCCGGCCTTCGTCGGCATGGGCGCGCCCTACTGGAATCCGCGCGTGCGCGGCGCACTGTTCGGCCTCACCCGCAACACCGGCCCGGCCGAGCTCGCGCATGCCGCGCTGGAAAGTGTCTGCTACCAGACCTACGATCTCTGGGCCGCGATGCGCGCCGACTGGCCGGATTCGACCGCCGCCAACATCGTGCTCCGCGTCGACGGCGGCATGACCGCGTCCGACTGGACCATGCAGCGATTGGCCGACCTGCTCGACGCCCCGGTCGACCGCCCGATGATCCAGGAGACCACGGCGTTAGGGGCCGCCTATCTGGCCGGCCTTGCCGCTGGCATCTATCCCGAGCCGACAAAATTCGCCGACAACTGGCGCCTTGAGCACCGCTTCAAGCCCGCGATGAGCCAGGCGACGCGCGAGCGCAAGCTCGCCGGCTGGGCGCGCGCGGTGAAGGGCGTGCTGGCGAGCGATGAGGGGGAGTGATGCTCCCTCCCCTCTCCGCCACCACCACGCACTCCACCGTCATCACCCGCGAAGGCGGGTGATCCAGTATCCCAGAGGCAGTAGTGATTGAGCCGCAGCGCCGCGGCTTACTGGATACTCCGCCTTCGCGGAGTATGACGGAGCAAGGGGTCGGACCTCAATTCGCCATCATACGTTGCGGCAGCCAGGTGGCGAGCAGCGGGAAGGCGATCAGGATCACGAGGCGGATCAGGTCGGTGACGACGAAGGGGATCACGCCCTTGAAAATCGTGGAGAAGGAGACGTCTTTCACCACGCTCTTGATCACGAACACGTTCATGCCGACAGGCGGATGGATCAGGCCGAGCTCGACCGTCATCACGATGATGACGCCGAACCAGATCGGATCAAAACCAAGGTGCATGATGACCGGGAAGATGATCGGCACGGTCAGGATGATCATCGCCATGGCGTCCATCAGGCAGCCGAGCACGAGATACATCACCATGATGACGGCGAGGATGCCGTAGCTGCCGAGCCCAAGGCTGGTGAGGAACTCCGTGACCTTCTGGGGGGTCTGTGTCACCGTGAGGAAATAGCCGAAGATCAGCGCGCCGATCAGCACGGTGAACACTGCGGCCGCGGTGCGGGTCGCCTGCAACAGCGAGTTAAGGATCTTCTCCTTGTCCAATCGTCCGGTGAGAAGGCCGATCAGGAACGCGCCGGTGGCGCCGACGCCGCCGGCTTCGGTCGGCGTAAAGCGCGGCAGGAACGGCAGGCCGTAGAGGCCGCCGATGACAAAGATGAAGAGCAGCACCGGCGCCCAGATGTCGCGCAGGCCGGCGAAGCGCTCGCGCCACGGCATCCGTTTGCCGGTCGGCAGGAAGCCGGGCCTGACATAGCCGATCAGCGCGATGGTGATCATGTACATGGTCATCGCGAGCAGGCCCGGGATGATGCCGGCGATGAAGAGCTTTCCGATGTCCTGCTCGGTGATGATGCCGTAGACCGCGAGCACGGTCGACGGCGGCAGCATCGCGCCGAGCGTGCCGCCGGCCGCGATCACGCCGGTGGCGAAGGATTGCGGATAGCCGAAACGGCGCATCTCGGGATACGCCACCGCCGAGAACGTCGCGGCGGTCGCGACCGAGGAACCGCAGATCGCGGCGAAGCCGCCGCAGGCGGCGACAGTGGCGATGCCGAGCCCGCCGCGGAGATGGCCGACAAAGCCGTTGGCGGCGCGGAACAATTCGCGGCTCATGCCGGAATTGCTGACGAAGGTCCCCATCAACAGGAACATCGGGATCACGCCGAAGGTGTAATCGGTCACCGTGCGCATCGAGGTCTGGCCGACCAGTTTCAGCGCCGGCGTGGCGCCGACCAGATAGCTGAAACCGCAGACGCCGACGAGGCCCATCGCCATGCCGACTGGCACGCGGAGCAGCATCAGCGCGAACAGCGCGACAAAGCCGAGGATGGCGACGGCGTCGGTGCTCATCGGCGCTTACTCCGTCGCCTTGATCTTGGGATCGTGCATCTCTTCCGGGTGGAAGATCAGCCGGTAAGTGCGGATCGCGATCAAGAGCACGGCGGAGACGTCGCCGATCCAGGCGAGCGCGAAGAACGGCCAGGTCGGCATATGCAGATCGAAGGTCAGGACATTGTCGTTATAGGTGCCGCGCACCTTGTCGAACAACGTCCAGGTCTGCACGGTGACGACGAACAGCAGCACCAGTGTCGCGAACACGTCGATGAGGCGCTGGTATCTCGGCCCGACATTGGCCCAGACCAGGTCGACGGTGATGTGGGTGCCGCGATAGGACGTCGCGGCGATGCCCCAGAAAATCAGGATGCCGAGCAGCATCCGCCCGATGTCGAAGGAATCGGGAATCGAGTAGTTCAGCGTGTTTCGCAGGAGCACCGCGAGGAAGATATTGGCGGCGACGATGCCGACGAAACCGGCCGCGATCCATTCGATGGTGTCGATGAAACGGTCCATGTAAGCGCGTTTCATATACGGGGCGTCCTATGGCTTGGTATCGATCGGCTATCCGCAAGCTCGGTTCACCTCTCCCGCTTGCAGGAGAGGTCGGCGTTAACGCCGGGTGAGGGCTCTCTCCACGCGGACGGTCCCATCGCGGAGACACCCTCACCCCGGCCCTCTCCCGCAAGCGGGAGAGGGAGAACTACTGCGCGAGCGCGTTGTACTTCGTGAGCGAGGCCTTCAGGTCGGCCATCGCGGCGTCCGCGTCGACGCCGGTCTTCTTGACGCCGTCGGCCCAGGTCTTGACCAGCGGCTCGGCCGCCTTCTTCCACAGCGCGGTCTGCTCCGACGTCAGCTTGTAGACCTCATGGCCGGACTCGGCTTTCACCTTATCGATGCCGGCGTCCTCGAACTTGCCCCAGTGCTCGCCGACGATGCCCGCCATCTCGGTCGAGCAGTTCTTGTCGATGGCTGCCTTCTGGCGGTCGGACATCGCGTTGTACTTGTCCTTGTTGATCACGAAGACGAAGGTCGTGACGTAGAGCGGCGCTTCCATGTCGTATTTCGTCACCTTGTCGATGCCGAACAGCACCAGCGAGCCCCAGGGAAAGGTGACGCCGTCGGCTACGCCGCGCTCGATGATATCCCGCACTTCAGGCGCGGAGGACTGCACATTGGTGCCGCCCAGCGAGGTGACGAAATTGGCCATGGTGGCATGGGCGGGGCGGATCTTCAGGCCTTTGACGTCCTCAGGCACGACGATCTTCTTGGTGCGCGAATGGAACGAAGACGGCGAATGGACGAAGGCGAGGCAGTATTTGACGTCCTTCATCTCCTTCTCGGCATATTTGCGGTACCAGGCATCAAGTCCCATCGAGCCGCCCTTGGCGTCGGAGATCAGGAACGGCAATTCGCCGGCGCCGACGATCGGGAAGCGGCCGGGCTGGTAGCCGGGATTGACATAGGTGACATCGGCGATGCCGTCGCGCGCCATGTCGTAATGGTCAAAGGCCTTGCCGAGCTGCTGCGCCGGGAACACCTTGCCCTTGATGGTGCCGCCGGAATCCTTTTCCACCGCCGCGGCCCAGTCCTCCAGCGACTTCTGCAGCGGATGGGACGCCGGCACCCAATGCGAGATCTTCAGGTCGAAATTCTTCTCCTGCCCGAACGCAGGGGTCACGCTGGCGGCAAGCAGCAACGCCAGAACCGTCTTCCTCATCGGCATCCTCTCCCTCTTTGCAGGCCTTTGGCGGCCCTTTGCGATTATTGTTATATGATATAATCACCATTGCAAGCTGACGACAGCGACCCGCCAGGCGGTATAAGCTGAAGCCTACGATATCGGGAGGAGCAAATATTGCGGTCAAAGGTAGCAATCATAGGCGCAGGTCCGGCAGGATTGTTGCTTGGGCAACTACTTCACGCCTACGGGATCGACAACGTGATCCTGGAACGGCAGACGCCGGACTATGTGCTGGCGCGGATCCGCGCCGGCCTGCTGGAGGAGGGCACGGTCAGCCTGCTCGACGAGGTCGGCGCAGGCCAGCGCGCCCATCGCGAGGGGCTGATCCATCGCGGCTTGGAACTCGCCTTCGGCGGCGCCCGCCATCGCATCGACATGCACGCGGCGACCGGCAAGACGGTCATGATCTACGGCCAGACCGAGGTGACGCTCGACCTGATGAACGCGCGGCAGCAGGCCGGGCTCACCACCATCTATCAGGCCGCCGATGTCCAGCCGCATGATTTCGACACCGACCATCCGCGCGTCTCTTACGTGAAGGACGGCAAAGCAGGCGAGATCATCTGCGACTTCATCGCGGGCTGCGACGGTTTCCACGGCGTCAGCCGCGCCAGCGTGCCGGATTCCGCGATCAAGACGTATGAGCGGGTCTATCCGTTCGGCTGGCTCGGCATCCTCTCGGATACCCCTCCGGTTTCGCACGAGCTGATCTACAATAACCATGAGCGGGGCTTTGCGCTGTGCACGATGCGCTCGATGCACCGCAGCCGCTATTACGTGCAGTGTCCGCTCGACGATCACATCGACCAATGGCCCGATGAGCGTTTCTGGGATGAGCTGAAGCGGCGGCTCGACCAGAAGGCGGCGGACGAACTCGTCACCGGCCCCTCGATCGAAAAGAGCATCGCGCCGCTGCGCAGCTTCGTCGCCGAGCCGATGCGCTTCGGCAGGATGTTCCTGGCCGGCGACGCCTCGCACATCGTGCCGCCGACCGGCGCCAAGGGACTGAACCTCGCCGCCAGCGACGTGCACTACCTGTCGCAGGGCCTACGTGAGTACTACGATGAGAAGTCTTCCGCCGGCATCGATGGCTATTCCGCCAGGGCGCTGGCGCGGGTCTGGAAGGCCGTGCGCTTCTCCTGGTGGATGACCTCGATGCTGCACAAATTCCCGGAGCAGGGCGAGTTCGGCGCACGGATCCAGCTCGCCGAGCTGGAGTATCTCGTGAGTTCCCAGGCGGCGTCGACGTCGCTGTCGGAGAACTACGTCGGATTGCCGCTATAAAATTGTAGGGTGGGCAAAGCGCAGCGTGCCTACCATCAGCACTCCGCTCGCGATGGTGGGCACGCTTCGCTTTGCCCACCCTACGGGCTACGCCGTCATTGCGAGGAGCGAAGCGACGAAGCAATCCATGCGCCCACGCGGGGAGAAATGGATTGCTTCGCTTCGCTCGCAATGACGACGGAGTGTTTCAAACATCCGCGCAGATGCCGTTTAAAACTTTGTATGCGGTGAAACTGTCATCGACATCGCGTTCAATGGCGCCGAGATCATCAGACATACGGGCCGACCATGAGCACCGATACATCAGTCATTGCCGACATTCCGGAAGGCTTTGAGCCTCACTTCCGCAAGAGCCCGCTCACCGATCCCTGGGAGCCGCTTTATTCGAAGCGCATCGACAGGGCGGTGATCATGGGGCTCAGGCTCGCAAAGGCGCACACCAACTCGCGCGGTCTGATCCATGGCGGATTGATCGCGGCGCTCTCCGACAACGCGATGGGCTATAGCTGCGCCCAAGTGATGGGCTGGACATCCTCGCTGGTAACGGTCTCGCTTGCGGTCGATTTCATTGGCACCGCGGAGATCGGTCAGTGGCTCGCGGTCGAGACCGACGTGATCAAGACCGGCAGCACGATCTGCTTTGCGCAGAGCCTGGTGAAGGCGGACGACGTCATCATCGCGCGGGCGAATGGGACGTTCCGGGTGATGCCGAAGAAGGACGTCGTTCCGGAACGCGCGTAGCGCGAACCCGGCACGATTACCGTCATCCGAACCGCCAGTCCGCGGTCTCGGCGACGAGATCGATGAAGGTGCGCACCTTGGCCGAGAGCAAGCGCGAGGTCGGATAGACGATGTGGATTGGCAGCGGCGGCTCTTCGAATTTCGCCAGCACGATCCTGAGCCGCCCTGCCTTCAGCGAAGCAGCCGCCTGATAGGCGAGCACACGCGTCAGCCCGCCGCCGGCTTCGGCGTATTGAATCGCGGCATCGGCGCTGTTGGATGAAAAGCGCGGGCTCGGCGAAACGCGGACCTCCCGCCCTTCCTCGACGAAGCGCCAATCCGGCGCCGCCGACATGGCGCCGAACTGAATGGTGTCGTGCGCTGATATATCCGAGGGCCGCTTCGGCTCGCCGCGAGCATTCAGATATTGCTTCGACGCCACCACGATGCGGCGCATCTCGCCGACATGGCGTACAACCAGCGTCGAATCCGGCAGGTGCCCGATCCTGACGGCAAGGTCGACGCCCTCCTCCACCAGGTTGATCATGCGGTCGGACAGCCTGAGGTCCACGCCAACGTCGGGGTAGCGCTTCAGATAGGCCGTGACCATGGGACTGACATGCAGGCGGCCGAAGCCGACCGGCGCCGAGATCACCAATCGCCCGGCCGGGCGCGTGCGTTCGCCCTCGACCGCCTCCTCTGCCTCTTCGAGATCGGCAAGGATGCGCCTGATACGCTCGAGATAGCGCGAGCCGGCATCGGTCAGGGTCACGGACCGCGTGGTCCGCTGCAACAGCCGCGCGCCGAGCCGCTCCTCCAGCGCCGCGATCAGCCGGGTCACGGCCGATGGCGACAGCCCGAGCTTTCGAGCGGCGGGGGCGAAGCCCTGCAGATCGGCCACGGCGACGAAGGCCTGCATGGCATCAATACGGTCCATCGCATTATTGCATAATGCGCAATAGTGAAGTGTCAATCGCCTTGATTGTTCGACCGGGGAACGGTCCCATCTTCCACGGTGAAACGACGCTTTGGCGCTCCATGCCAAGAGGCTCAAATGTCAGACACCCAGACCTATCCGAGTGACGTCGCCTTCACGCCGGCGGTGAAGGCGATCCAGGCGCGCAAAGGGTCGCGCGAGGCCTATGCCCAAGTCGAACGGCGCGGCTGGCGCACCGAGATCGACGAGAATCTCGCGGCCTTCCTCGCCAACACCAACAGCTTCTATTTCGCGACGGCGTCTGCCGATGGCCAGCCCTATATCCAGCACCGCGGCGGACCGAAGGGGTTCATCAAGATCCTGGACGCCAGCACCATCGCGTTCGCCGACTTCAGCGGCAACCGGCAGTACATCACCCAAGGCAATCTGTCGGAGAATCCGAAGGCGTATATCTTCGTGATGGATTACGCGCATCGCAGACGCGTCAAGCTCTGGGGGGAAGCGCGCCTGGTCGACGACGACCCGGCGCTGACGCAATCGCTGATGCCCAAGGATTACAGGGCGCGTGCTGAGCAGGTGATCCTGTTCAAGATATCCACCTGGGACACCAACTGTCCGCAGCACATCCCACAGAAGTTCGATGCCGCCGATGTCGCTGCGGCATTGGCCGCACGCGACGCACGCATCGCCGAGCTCGAGGCGGAGCTGGCTGCATTGAAAGCCGAGCCCCGGAGCTTCGGTTCTGATTGAATCAGAACCGAAGCTCAGGTCTTTTGTTTTGACGCGTTTTCTTCACGCGAACCGGTATCCACTTCGCTCGAAAACGCTGCGACCTGCAACCTCATCGTAGCTAGGCCGCTTCGCGCACCGGCGACCAGGCGAACCCCGGATAATATTGCCCCATCATCCGGTCGACATAGTCAGTGAGATTCCTGAACTTCTCGGTCCGCGCGCGTAGCGGAGAATCGAAGAACGGGGTCAGGATTCCCGCAAGCGCCCCGAACGCGGTGGCATCCGTGCCGCACGGTGTGTCGCCCATCAGATACGGCTTGTCGCCAAGCTGCACCGAAAGCGCGAACAGCGACCGGATGGCAAGGTCGATATCCTCATCGGGCGCATGGCGGCCGAGGCCAGACAGCAAATAGTTCTCCGCGACACGGAACTGCGCGTCCTCGCGCAGTTTCTCGCGCAGATGCTCCGGCGCGCCGTCGAAGAAATGCGCAGGCCCCTTGGCGAAATTGGTTTCATCCACCCAGCGTGCGCCGACCAGGGCCCAATAGACGTGGTGCTCGATCATCCGTTCGAACGCCCAGGCCTGCGCGCGCGCCTGCAGGCTCAAGGGCGCATCGAAGTCAAAGCCGTATTTGCCTTCGATATGCGCGCGGATGAAAGTGGAATCGGCGATGGTCTCCGCTTCGTCACGGATATAGGGCAATTGCCCCTTGGGCGAACTCGGCGGCATCGCCCTCTCCTTGCAATAGGCAAGCCCGGCCATTTTCAATTGGACCTCGGTCTTGGTCACGAAGGGGCTGATTTCCGGCAAGCCGAACCCCGGGCCGAAGCCATGGAGAATGATCATCTGGAGCCTCCCAATTTCCAAAAAACGGCACCGAGCCTAGCGGCCCCCTGCTGCCACCATGGTGTCAGCAGGGGTAAAATGGGTCGCCAAACGAACCCGTTTCACGAGGCGGCGGCTGCGGAAGACCACGTGCCTCCCGCCCGCCGTCAACAGGGCGGCGATCGAACGCAGGGCCAGTTCGATGAGCGCCCAGCGGAGGTCGCAGGAGACGGTGTGGATTGTGACGAGCTGTTCCAACGCAAAGGTTTGGGCTCGCCTGAACCTTTCAAGACGGCTATCGAGGCCGGCCTTACTAAGATGATTCAGCATGGACAAATTCCCTTCAGTTGAGATGTTGTCCCGTTATAACCACCCCCTGCTGCCAACATCCTGTCAGCAGCGGCGAGGCCGACCTCGGAAAATCGACGGCCTGGAACTCACTAGCCAAGAGACCAGCCAAAGAGACCGACCAAAGAGAGCTGCCATGAGACGCGCCGACCGGCTGTTTCAGATCATCCAGGTGCTTCGGCGCACCCGCAAACCGCTGACCGCGGATGCGATCGCCGCCGAGCTCGAGACATCCAAGCGCACGATCTATCGCGACATCGCGACCCTGATCGAGCAGCGGGTGCCGATTCGCGGCGAAGCCGGCATGGGCTATATCCTGGAAAAAGGATTCGACCTGCCGCCCTTGATGCTCACGCCCGACGAGATCGAGGCCTGCGTGCTCGGCGCGAGCTGGGTCACGGGCCACGCCGATCCGGCGCTGGCGCGCGCCGCGCAGGATTTGATGGCGAAGATCGCCGATACCGTGCCGGAGCGGTTGCGGCCGTTCGTCCTCGAACCCGCAAGCCGCGCCCGCTGGGCGCGGAACCAGGAGCCCGACCGCATCGACATGGCGCGGACACGCGCGCAGATCCATGACGGCAGGAAGATCACGCTGAACTATCGCGATGAACGTGGCCGCGACACCGAACGCACGATCTGGCCGATCGCAGTCGGCTATCACGAAGCGGTGCGGATCCTGGCGGCATGGTGCGAGTTGCGGAAGGATTTCCGCAGTTTCCGCACCGACCGCGTGATCAACGCGGTCTATCATGAGGAGAAATATCCTGAGAGGCGCGACCTGTTGCGGGCGCGCTGGCGCCGCAGCCTGGTCTGGGAAGCGCCGAGGGACATCTGATGGCGACCGAGAATCCCTGCCAGGCCTGCGGCGCGTGCTGCTTCTACTCGGAGAACTGGCCCCGCTTCACCACCGAAGACGACGCGGCGCTCGACCTGATCCCGCTAGAATACGTCAATGCAAGGCAATCCGGCATGCGCTGCGACGGCGACCGCTGCTCGGCACTGTCAGGCAAGATCGGCGTGGCCACGAGCTGCGCGATCTATGCGATACGGCCCGAGGTCTGCCGCACCTGCATGCCCGGCGATGCGGAATGCGCGATGGCGCGACGCCGGCACGGACTGCCGGTGTTGGCAGGTGAGCCGTAGCCCGGATGCGGCAGGAGTCCCTCGTGGTGAGGAGCGCGTCTTCGCGCGTCTCGAACCATGAGGCCCCGATCTTGCCCGCGGCCCATCCCTCGAGACGCCGCTTCGCGGCTCCTCGGGATGAGGAAGAGTTCGTGGCCCGGTATAGGGCCTAGGCAGTCACAGTCTCCGCAACCTCTTCCTCGTCGAGGTCGTCGACGATCGGCGCGAAGGTCGCGAGCGGCTTGGTCGACAGCGTGATCGGCTTGCGGCTGCCATGCGATGGCGTTGTGGTGCGGGCGGGCTGACGGGACAGCTTATAAAGGTTGTTGCCGACGTGGCCGCCGAAATATGCGAGCTCGCGTTCGCTGCAGCTTGCAGCGATCGCCACTGCCAGCGAATGCAGATGATGGCGGCGATAGCAGAACAGCGCCAGCATTGCCCGGACATCGGACGAAACGCTTTCGACGAGGGCCTGAAGGCCGGCAGGATTGGCGCGGTACATCTGTCCGAGCAGCTCCTCGCGGACCGGGCAAACGTCGTTCTCGAAGGCATTGCGGCTTGAAAACATTGCAGTTCTCCCTGGTCCGGAAGATGCCGTGCAATTCTCTAACGAAGGGTTAACCACGGGTGCCAGTAGTCATCCGGGGCGATTGCGATTTTTGAGCGAATCAGAACGGCCTCCGCTGACGCTCGGGAGCGCCCCGTCGTTCCGGGGCGATGCGCAGCATCGAGCCCGGAATCCATTTCACTGCTTGAACATGCGGCCCAATGGATTCCGGGATCGCGCCGGCGCGCCCCGGAATGACGACACCTCCGCCTGCCGGCACAAGAGAACGCGGACGCAACTCAGTTCACGGCCATGAAGATCGAAAGGCCGAAGCCCGTCAGGTGATGCAGCGCCTGATCGACGCCGATCAGTGACCAGAACCACGGGTGCTCGGTCGTGACGCCGAAGGTCGAGGTGGTGATTCCCTTGGCGCGATCCACCGCAAGGTGGATGAAGAAATCGATGAAGGCGACGAACCAGAATCTTGGCGCGATCACCAGGATCAGGAGCAGCGAGGTCGCAAGGTGCACGAGACAGTGCGCCAACAAGGGCAGCGCCCAGCCGATCTTCTGATCCTTGCCGATCGCCATCCAGGAATTCTGCAGAAAGAAATCCGCCACGATGTGCTTGGCGGTTAGCAGCAGCATCCATCCTACCAGCGCTGCAACCGGGACCGACGACGACATGGATGGAAACGACAAAGCTGACGCCCTTCGCTGCGACTGATGGAAAATGATGGAGAGAAACCGGACCTGGGCGTCAGCGCAACTTCTTCTTAAACCCGCAATATTCAAAACTTGCGGCCATTTATGGCATCTCCCGCGCCCGAATGCACCTCTCGGTCCTCCGAAATTCATATGGTGTGGCCCTACGGCGATAGTGCTGCGGCATCGCCGCGCAGGCCACAAAGGTTAACAGTCGACGGCCATCTGTAGTCGGGACAAAGCCGGACATCGTTCAGGCCCGCAGCATCGCTCGCCCAACATGATCGCGACCTCCTGAACGCGACGGAGTTGCGTTGCAGCAAAAAAACTCGCAAAAACAAATAGATAAATACTCCAAACAGAGCAAACGAAACAGGCGTTTCAAGAAGATTTTGCGAGGTCACGCGAACCGCCCCCGCGTCGCCGTGCAGGGACCGGCTGCCGGGTCTGAGCGCCGCCATTCCCGGGCTCAGCCACCAGTACACCCGCCTCCAGGCGTCTGTGATACGAAGCGTCAAGCGATCACCGACCGGGCGGCATCATTCGGTGGCATCGAGCTGACGGCCTTCGCGCTCCATGTGCAGATAGTTGGCGTTGAACAGGCCGGCATTCATCAGGCGCCGAAGATCCGGCACGACAAGCGTCTTGCCTTTCAAGACGATCAGGTTCGCCGAACGCAATTCCTGCAGGGTGCGGTTGACATGCACCTTGGACAGCCCGCTGGCGTCGGCGAGATCGGCCTGCGTCAAGGGGAAGTCGCAACCGTCGCCGTTGGTGAGACCGGCAAGACGTAGGCGGAAGAACAGCTCGCACAAAAGATGCGCCATGCGCTCCAGCGCCGTGCGCTGACCCAGGTTCAACGTCCATTCGCGCTGGATCGCGGCATCGACCAGGCTTTCCCACCAGAGCGCCGTCACGATGCGCGGATATCCGACGCTGATCTCCTCGAAGAAATCGCGCGACAGGTCGGCGATGGTGCAGTCCGTGATCGAGCCGATCGAATGGTCCATCTCGCGCAGGATGAAGACGTTGAGATCGCAGCTATCGCCCGGCAGGAAAAAGGACACCACCTGCCGTCGCCCGTCCTCCAACTGCTTGTAGCGGCATGCCCAGCCGGCAACGACCAATTGCACGTCCTTGGGCCTCTCGCCTTCGCGCACGATATCGACCCGGGGACCGAACTTGCGCAGCCGTTCCGATGCCGCGCGGGTGAGGTACGCGCGATCGGCCGACGACAGCCGCACAAACTGCTCAAGCTTACGAACGAGTGGACTCAAAGGGACAGTCTCCCCGCTAATAAGTCGAGTAAGGATAGGACCGATTTCAATAACCTATGTTATTCACTCTCAAGTAGCTAATTATATATCATACTCTATCAGGTTGCGAGTAGTGACGCCTAAAATGCGAGTTTCTTCAAGGACCCCAGCACATGTTAATGCGCAGGCGGAACCCTGTCTGTGACGATCGGCGGGGGTGCAGTCGGGGAAATGTGATGCAGGAATACCGGGCCTATCTGTTGGGAATCGACGGCCACATTCGCGAGCGGATGGAGCTGGAAAGCGAGACGGACGAGGAGGCGGTCGCCAGGGCACGCCAGCACTTCAATGGCGGTACGATCGAGGTCTGGCAGGGGGTGCGTATCGTCGCCAAACTGGACGATGGCTCCGAATGAGTGGACGCACTCGCATCAAGCCGTTGTGAAGCGCCGCGCCGCAAGAAACCCAACGCGAGTTCGTTCCTATCCCGTCGGCGCGTCGCCGCTGTCGTCAGCACCCATGCCCGAACCCGGCGTCTTGTTGTCCTCGGTGAGCTTGGGATCGCGGGTCGCTTCCTTCGAAACCGAATGCTTCGGATCCGTCTTGTGCACGGTCTGAGCGCGCCGCTTGTCGGCAGGCTGCTCTTCGCCCTTGTTGTCCCTGACGATGCCTTGGCTCGAACGTGTCATGGGCTATTTCCCTGGGCTGCTTCCCTGATGCCTCGACGGCCCCGGCGACCTCTTTCGCCGGGGCCTGTCATCGGAGTGCTTCCGCCATCCTCCGGGGACGGATAGCGGAAGCAACAGGCTTACGTCCGGCCGCGACAAACGTTCCAGTCGCCGAAGATTTGCATCTTTGGTTTGATCAGCTTTCATAGGTTAAGGACGCTGTCGAGGCGTCAGACTAGCTTCGCTTCCAGATCGGAGGCGGCATGAAGAAGAAGCGAAACAGATCGCGGCCGACCGAGCCATTCGAGGTCCGTTTGCAGAAATTCGCCCGTGATGCCCGCGCCGCCGCGCGCCGGTTGCCGCTTGGCCGCGAGCGCGATGCGTTAATGAAGAAAGCCAGGCAGACCGAGAATGTACTCGATGTCAGCGCCATGCTGGCCGTCCGCCATGCCGATGCGGCCAATGAGAGGTGAGATCAGGGAGGGGCAAATGATCGAGGGCAAATTTGATTCGAAGACCTTGGCAATTATGAACGCCGCCTTGGATCGGATCTGTGAGCAAACGCAGCATGGCGAACGGCACTCGGTTCGCAAGAGAATCGCCAGACGGATCATCAGATCCGCCGAGGGCGGCAAGACCACGCTGACGGACCTGATCGCCGCGGGCGAGCGAGCGCTCAGCAATCTGGCTCCCGCCGCGAAATAACGGCTTTCGCAGGAACGCTATCCACTTTTCCGGATCATGCTCTAGCCGGCCGTGGCACTGGCTCCGGCAGGCACTCGGGCGCGGATTTCCGCGATCTTGCGCTTCAGCGCCGCCTGCCGCGGATCGGGCATCGCTGCCGCGCGTGCCTCTGCAATGGCCCCGGCGAGATCAGGCAAGGCGAGCGTGCCATCGAAGGTCGGTTTGGCAAGGTCGTCGATGATCGTGTGCCAGTCGGCGAGCCCGTGGCGGTAGCTCGCGCCATAGCCTTCGATCATCGTCGCCGTCCGGATGACCGCGAGAGCAGCGGCGGGCTGCTTGGCCAGGCTGCGGTTGATCATGTGCAGCCAGCGCTCCACCCAGACCCGCTCCTTGGCGTAGCGAATCGAGAACAGGCGCCAGCGCTTAAGGCCGGCCTCGAGCTTCAGGCGACGGACGCTGAAGCGGTTTTTGGTGGAGAATTTGACCTTGACCGTCCTTCGTGCCCAGCCCTGCCACTCCAAAATATCGAGCACCGGCGCGGCGACCGCGGCAGGCAGAGCATCAACCAACTCGTCGAATCGGAATCTCCTGATATCCACCGATCCAGCCCGCGCACCCTTCTGCTCGAGCTCGAGCAGTTTCAATTGCGCGATCCGGATCGGATCCTCATAGGCCATGCGCTGCATCATCAACTGCGCGATCTCGGCGAGCATCACCTCGTCGACGTCGCGCCTGCCGACGAAGCGCCGCAAGCGGTCGACATAGAGCTGGGCGTAGCCGGCGCTCTGATAGTCGATCAGGAGGTGGATGGCATCGCTCGCGACGGCTGCGACGCTCTCCGGCAATCCCTCGGGAAGCACCGGCGGTGTGCTGTCCTCGTCGCCGAGGAAATCGGCGAACAGATAACGCAACGAGGACAGGATGCCGTCGTCGTCCGCCACGGTTGCACTCTCGCTCGTCATGCCGGCTTCGGCTCTACCGCCGCCACCTGCTGGGCCAGCCGCTGCTCCAGCGTATCGATATTCTGGAACAGCCGCGCGCTGGCAAGCCTGAGGAAGTAGAAGCCGAAGGCCGGGTTCTGCACATAGAGCTGCTCGACCTGGTCGTAGCTTACCGAAAGGATGACGCCGCCCTGGACGCATTCCAGCGTTTGCGTGCGGACGTTGGACGGTGACAGCATGCCGAGCTCGCCGACAATAGCGCCGACCGGCAGCTCGATTCCGGACTCGACCAGGCGGAAGCGGCCGCTGACGATGTAGAACATGCTGTCGGCCTTCTCGTCCTTGTAGAACAGGACTTCGCCGGCGCCGCATTTGCGCTCGGTCATGAACGGCTTCAGCCATTCCATCGAGAGATCGCTGTTGACGGATTTCCTGACGTCGCGGACGAGCTGCAGCATCTGGTGCAGGCGATAGGTATTGACCAGCAGCATGACTATCTGGACCAGAATGACCAGATAATTATGGATCGGGATGGCCGTGATGATCAGGACAATGTTTGCGAGAATGCCGAAAACGCGCAAGGGAATCATTGTCCGCATCGTGGTGGTCGCGATCACGAAGATCGACGCGAACAAGGTGCCGGCAGTCCCTGCGTGCTGAACAAGATGTGAGGTATCCATAGGAAACCAACCAATTTCTAAGCATTGAATGTCGCCGCGATTTCATAATCCGGGGCCGCCCCGCACGGCAGCCTCTCCCTGATATACGGGAAATGTCGCTCTTTTGTTCGCGAATCTCACGACTTTGTCAGGCCAATCAGGCGCCGACCAGGGCGCCTGGCATGCCCAGACGGGTGAGACCGAGGCGGAATGCAGCCATTTGCCAGTCGTCATTGACGGGCTGGGCAAGGAAAGGCACCTTCCGGCAACCGGTGTGGATTACCACGTCCGCGAAGCAGCCAACAGGCCCGGACTCGCCGCGACGTCGACGCCAAGACCGACGCCAAACCGGCGCGAGTTGGAGAACCAAAAATGGAGCGAACCATGTCTGACGCGGCAGAGACCGCAACCCCGCCGCAGCTCGAGATTTCGGGCCCTCGCGCCACCATCCGCCTCAACCGTCCGAAGCACATGAACCGGCTGCAGGCGGAAGATCTCGTCGAGCTGGTGAGACTGTTCGACCGCGTCGAGGCAGATCCCGCCGTCCGCGTGCTGGTACTGACCGGCACCGGCCGCGCCTTTTCCGCCGGCTACGATCTCAATTCGGTGGCGGCGCGCGCCGGCGCTGCCGGCGACGAGCCGAGCACGGGTTCCGCGTTCGAGGGCGTGGCAAACCGGCTCGAAGATCTGCGCGTGCCCACGATCTGCCGGCTCAACGGCGGCGTCTATGGCGGCTCGACCGATCTGGCGCTCGCCTGCGATTTCCGCATCGGCGTCGACACCGCGGAGATGTTCATGCCGGCCGCAAAGCTCGGCCTGCATTATTACCCGAGCGGGATCAGGCGTTACGTGTCGCGGCTTGGCGTCAACAATGCCAAGATGCTGTTCCTGACGGGACGGAAGATCGGCGCGCCGGAGATGCTGCAGATCGGCTATCTCACCGCCATGGTGCCCGAGAGCGATCTGGACCAGGAGGTCGACCGGCTCGCGAGCCTGCTCGCCGCCAATGCACCTCGCGCCATGGCCGGCATGAAGCGCGCCATCAATGAGTTCGCTCACGGCGAGTTCGACAAGGAAGCCGCCGACGTCCGTCATCGCGAGAGCCTGCGCGGAACGGAGATCAAGGAAGGCATCAAGGCGCGCGCCGAGAAACGGCCGGCGAAATTCTGACCGCCGGCTGGCCGATCTCGGGAGGTATGTGGAAATGCAACCGGATTTGCACAACGAGCACGCCGATCGCGTCCTGCATTGGCTTGGGCTGATTTACTCCGGCGACGTCAGCGGCAGCATGAATGGCGCCAATCCACGCGGCGCGCTCCGGATCCGCGCCGAAAGCCCCGACCTCGCAGCCGGCGATCCCTATCTGTCATGCGCGATTGGCGATGAAAATGCGCTGCGACTAGCCACGCAGGCCGATCCCTCCTGGCTCAACCGTCCCGGCGGCCCGCTCCGATTGCCGCCGCTGTTCGCAGTCGTTCATTCGGCGCTGCTTCGCGTAGCTGAATTTCGCGAACGGCTGCACGAGAGCGCGAAATTTCTGATCGCCGCGGGCGCGGACGTCAATCAGCGGATCTACAGCCGCTGGCCGCCGGGTTCTTTGAGCAATCCGGACGAGCGCTGTCCCTTGTCAACGCTCTATGGCGCCGCCGGAACCAACCGCGATGCCGCGCTGACGAAGCTGCTGCTCGAAGCCGGCGCCGACCCGAACGACGGCGAATCGCTCTACCACTCGCTCGAGAATCCCGATTGCACCCGCCTCTTGCTGGAGCATGGCGCTCGCATCGCAGAGACGAACGCGATCTACAGATCGCTCGACCTCGAAGATGCGGCGCCGCTCAAGCTGTTGTTGCAGCATGGCGGCGATCCAAATGAGCCGGCTCGAAATCCGCCGCTGAGCGATTGGGGATCGCCGCTATTGTGGGCGATCAGGCGCAGGCGCTCGATCCAGCACGTCGAGGCCCTGCTGGAGGCGGGCGCCGACCCATCGAGGATGACCCCAGCCGGCGTCGATGCCTACAGGCTGGCGCTGCAGTTTGGGCTTGTGGAGGTCGCCGAACTGCTGCGCGGCCGCATCGGCGCGCAGCCGATCTCGGACGAAGAGCGTTTCGTGGCGGCTTGCGCGCGCGGCGACGAGCGCGAAGCCCGCGCGATCGGCGCAAGGCGTCCCGACCTGCCTGCGTCACTACCCGAGGCGCAACTGCGATTGCTACCGGACATCGTGGCGGAAGGCGGAAGCGAAGGCGCACGACTCATGGTCCGGCTCGGCTGGCCAATCTCCATGCGCGGCGGCGACTGGAATGCATCCGCACTCAATCTCGCCGTCTTCCGTGGCGATGCGGAATTGACGCGGTTCCTGCTCGAACACGGAGCGAAATGGACGGAGGAGCACGGCTTTGGCGATAATGTCTGCGGCTCGCTGTCATGGGCGTCCTGCAACCAGCCGGTCGAGGGCGGTGACTGGGTCGGCTGCGCCCGGGCACTGCTTGAACATGGCCTGCCGCGCGCTGTGCCAATTCCCGGAGATTCCGAACATGTCCTGATCGCTGGGGTCAAGAAGACGTTCTCCGAGGAGGTGATCGAGGAACTGCTTGGTCACCACACCTGACGTCCGGTGTGCGGCGCTTTCACCGGATTCGCCCGGAGCAGGAGGTTAACCAAGTTTTAGCGCTAGCCATGTCGATGATCCCTGCTGGGGCACTTGTGAACACCGAGGGAGAAAGTTCCTCCATGCTCAGAAACGGTACCTATGCGGCGTGGTTCAAGACCCCGCTGGGCCAAGGCACCGGCATCGCCCATGTCGAAGACGGCAGGATCTGGGGTCATGACAGCATCACGACCTATAGCGGCTCCTGCGAAATCGACGGGGATCGCTTCACCGCCACATTATCGGTCAAGAGACACACCGAAGGACATGCAACCGTCTTCGGCGCCGATGACCTTACGCTTCGGCTTGAAGGAACGTGCGCCGACAAGTTGGGGCGTTACACAGCGACCGCGGAGCAGGTGCCTGGGGTACTCCTTGAAGGAACGCTGATTCTCAGCGAACCACAGCCGCCCGCACCGGAGCCGATCGGGCCGACACCAAAATTCGACCCTGACAAGCTGCCGAAAATTCCACCGCGCACCCGCTGATCGGTCGCCCGATCACCTGCGTCGACGGATTACTCGTCCAAGAACGTCACGGCATCCGCAACGGTCGCCCTTGAGGTCCGATAGCTGTTCACCTTGTGGCCATGGTCGGCGTAGCCGAAGGAGATGCCGCAGACGACGCGGCGGTCGTCGGGCAGATTGAAGTGACGGCGGATCAGGCCGGAATGGCGGGCGAGCGCGGCCTGCGGGATGGTGCCGAGCCCGAGCGCCTGGGCGGCCAGCATGAAATTAGAGACATAGGCGCCGCAATCGATCGCACCATAAATGCCGAGCGGCTCGTTGGTGTGGATAACAGCGACATGCGGCGCGCCGAAGAAATTGTAGTTCTCCAGCGCCTGCCTTGCGTACGCGGCCTTGTCGCCTCTGATAATGCCGAGCGTGTTGTAGAGCTGGAAGCCGCTTTCGCGGCGCCGCTCCAGATAAACCCCGACATATTCGCGCGGCGGCGCGAAGTCGTGATCGTCCTTGGTGCCGGAAGCCGCCTCGGCATAGATCAATTTGCGGAAGCGTTCCTTGGCCTCGCCGCTCGCGATCAGGACCTGCCAGGGCTGGCTGTTGCACCAGGACGCGGTGCGCTGCGCCACGTTGAGCACATGCTCGATGATCTCCCGCGGCACTTCGCGCGGCAGGAAGGCACGCACGGAGTAGCGCTCGTTCAGGAGCTGTTCGAGCACACCGATGCGATCTTCCGTCGTGTAATGCGGGCTCGGCGTTTTCGCATCCATGGTCAGCGTCCTTTGGTTGGGATCTTGTTGAACGGCACGTCCTTGTCGACGCGGATATCGCCGGGCAGGCCAAGCACGCGTTCAGCGATAATATTGCGCAAAATCTCATCCGTGCCGCCGGCGATCCGCATCGATGGCGAGGTGAGCAGCATCTGCTGGAACTGGCCATTCGCCACTTCCTCCGAGGCGCCCGTGAGCGCGCCGGCTGCGCCTTCCAGGTCCATCGCATAGGCTGCGATGTCCTGCAGCATGGTGCCCGCGACGAGCTTGCCGATCGAATTCTCCGGCCCGGGACGCTCGCCCTTGGAGAGCGAGGAGATCGCGCGATAGCTGGTGTATTTCAGTCCGCTTGCCTTCACGGCCCAGCTCGCAAGCTTCGAGCGCACGGCGGGATCGTCGATCGCGAGCCCGTCGTCCGTCATCAAATTCGCGCAGAACTCGAACATTTCGGGGAAGCCGGTCGCAAGCCGCGCGCCGATCGACATGCGTTCGTTCATCAAGGTGGTCAGCGCGACGTTCCAGCCGTCGCCGACCGCGCCAAGCCGCTGGCTGTCCGGGATCACCACGTCGGTGAAATAGACCTCATTGAACTCCTGCATGCCGTTGGCCTGCTTGATCGGGCGCACTTCGACGCCTTTGCTCTTCATGTCCAGGAAGAACATGGTGAGCCCCTTGTGCTTTGGCACGTTGGGATCGGTGCGCGTGATCAAAAGCCCGTAATCGGAATAATGCGCGCCCGAGGTCCAGATCTTCTGGCCGTTGATGATCCAGTTGTCGCCCTGCTTTTCCGCGCGCGTGCGAAGCCCTGCGACGTCGGAGCCGCCGGCCGGTTCGGAGAAGAGCTGGCACCAGATCTCCTCGCCCGACGCAAGCTTCGGCAGATAGCGGCGCTTATGCTCCTCGCTGCCATAGGCCATCACGGTCGGGCCGCACATGCCCTCGCCGATCTGGAACGGCTGGGTCAATTTGCCGTAAATGCCCTCTTCCTGCTGCCAGATCACGCGCTCGATCGGGGTCGCGCCGCGGCCGCCATATTCCTTCGGCCAGTGCAGGCAGGCCCAGCCGGCCTCCGCCTTCTTCTTCTGCCAGGCCTTGCCGACGTCGACGATCTCGGCCTTCTCCAGCCGGATGCGGCCGAGCGAGGATTTCGACAGCTCCGCCTCATATTCCTTGGGCGCGTTGGCCTCGACCCATTTGCGCGCCTCGGCGCGGAAGGCGGCTTCCTGCGGGGTGTCGTCGAAATTCATTGGCGCTTCCTTTGTTCTTGTCATTCCGGGGCACGCGAAGCGTGAACTATGATGTGCAATTGCACATCGGAGCATCTCGACCCACAACCTCCGGATTCCGGGTTCGCCGCTGCGCGGCGCCCCGGAATGACGGCTAGGCTCTTCCCTTGGTCGGTATCTGGTTGAACGGCACGTCCTTGTCGACCCTGATGTCGCCGGGCAATCCCAACACGCGTTCGGCGATGATGTTGCGCATGATCTCGTCGGTGCCCCCTTCGACGCGGGTGCCGGGCGCGCGCAGCAGCATCGCCTGGAATTTGCCGGCGAGCTCGGCATCCTCCGGCCCGCTCACGACGCCGGCGGCGCCCTGCAGGTCGAGCGCGTACATCGCGATCTCCTGGATCATCGATCCCGCTACCAGCTTGCCGATGGAATTCTCCGGGCCCGGCCGCTCGCCCTTCGACAGCGCCGAGATCGCGCGCATGCTGGTGTATTTCAGCCCGCTCGCCTTGACCGCATAGTTGGCAAGCCGCGAGCGAACGCTGCGGTCTTCGATGGCGGGGCCATCCTCCAGCATCAGGTTATTGCAGAACTCGAACAGCTCAGGGAAACCAGTCGCGACACCGGCGCCGATCGACATGCGCTCATTCATCAGCGTGGTCAGCGAGACGTTCCAGCCGTCATTGATCTCGCCGAGCCGCTGATGATCGGGAATCCTGACGTCGGTGAAATAGACCTCGTTGAAGTCGGACTGCCCGCTCGCCTGCTTGATCGGCCGCACTTCGACACCAGGGCTCTTCATGTCCAGGAAGAACATCGTCAGGCCCTTGTGCTTGGGCACGGTCGGATCAGTGCGGGTCAGCAGGATGCCGTAGTCGGAATAGTGCGCGCCTGAGGTCCAGATCTTCTGGCCATTGATGATCCAGTCGTCGCCCTTCTTTTCCGCCCGGGTACGAAGCCCCGCGACGTCGGAGCCGCCGGCGGGTTCGGAGAAAAGCTGGCACCAGATCTTTTCGCCAGAGGCCAGCGGCGGCAGATAGTGGCGCTTATGTTCCTCGCGAGCGAATGCCATCATGGTCGGGCCGCACATGCCGTGGCCGATGATGAACATGGCGGAGAGCCTGCCGAACGGCCCCTCCTCCTGCTGCCAGATCACGCGCTCGATCGGCGAGGCACCGCGGCCGCCATATTCCTTCGGCCAGTGCAGGCAGGCCCAGCCGGCATCCGCCTTCTTCTTCTGCCAGGCCTTTGCGACCTCGAGGATGTTGGCATCCTTGAGCTGGGTGCGGCCGAGCGAGGATTTGCGCAGCTCGTCCTCATATTGCTTCGGCGCGTTCGCCGCGATCCAGGCTCTTGCCTCGGCGCGGAACGCAGCTTCCTGCGGGGTGTCGTCGAAGTTCATGGACGTCGTCCTTTTTTGACCCGTCATTCCGGACGATCCGCGCTTCGCGGATCGATCCGGAATCCAGAGGTTAGTTACGTCGAGATTCCGGGTTCGCGCTTCGCGCGCCCCGGAATGACGAGCAAGAATTTACGCCGCGTTCTTCTTGCGCATGCGGTCGATCAGGGCATCCTCCCAATAAGAGAGGCTGCCGAGGCCGAGCGCAGTAGCATTGGCGCGGCGGTAGTACATGTGGCAGTCGAACTCCCAGGTGAAACCCATGCCGCCATGGACCTGGATGTTGTTCTTGGCGCAATGCTGGAACGCCTGCGTCGCGCTGATCCGCGCGGCGGCGGCCGCTTCCGGCAACTCCGCGGCATTGGTCGAGAGCGCCCAGGCGCCGTAATAGCAATTGGAGCGCGCCAAGGTCGCCGAGACATACATGTCGGCGAGGATATGCTTGACCGCCTGGAACGAACCGATCGGCCGGCCGAAAGCGATGCGATCGAGCGCGTAATCGCGGCCCATCTCCAGCGCGCGGTCGGCGCCGCCGACCTGCTCGAACGCCAAGAGCACCGCGGCGCGGTCGAGCACTTGCGTAATGATGCCCCAGCCTTCGCCGGTGGCGCCGAGCGGCTCAGCCTTGGCGTTGGTGAAGGTGATCTCGGCCTGGCCGCGGGTCAGATCGATGTTGGTCAATTCCTTGACATCGACGCCGCCGCCCTTGAGGTCGACCAGGAACAACGAAATATCTGCATCGCGTCCCGTCGAGCCGGTGCGCGCGGCGACCACCGCGAAATCAGCGATAGCCCCATCCGGCACTGGCTTCTTGGTGCCGTTGAGCGCACCGCTAGATGCAGCGAGCTTGATTGCCTTTGGCGACGGACTGCCTTTGCCCTCGAACAGCGCCAGCGTGCCGATGGCTTCGCCCGCGGCGATCTTCGGTAGCCATTTCTGCTTCTGCGCATCGCTGCCGGCGAGCATCAACGCTTCGGCCGCGAGATAGACAGTCGAGGAGAACGGCACCGGCGCCAGCGCCCGGCCCATCTCTTCCGCGATCACGCAGAGCTCAAGATGGCCCGCGCCCGCGCCGCCGAACTGTTCGGGGATCGCAACGCCGAGGAAACCCATCTCGGCGAGGCCCTTCCAGAGGTCCTTGTCGTAGGCGGCCTTGCCATCGAGCACAGTGCGCACCGCTTTCGGCGGACATTGCTCGCTAAGGAATTTCCGCGCCTCGTCGCGCATCTGCTTCTGTTCGTCGGAGAAATCGAAATTCATGGCGTTTCACTCGGGTTGATGATGCGTGACAAGAGACTGTCATTCCGGGGCGCGCGTAAGCGCGAGCCCGGAATCCATCGCGCCGCGTGCGCAAGCGGAGAAATGGATTCCGGGCTCGATGCTATCGCATCGCCCCGGAATGACGAGGGGAGAGAGGTGATCTTCATTGCAGCACGATCACGTCTTCGCATGGTTGATCAGCATAGAGCCGCTCCACCAGCGCCGCGCGGCGCTCGAGGCCGGCGCGCTGGTTGATGTAGCCCTTGTCGGTGAGTTCGTTGCCGTCGATCGAGGGCGGCTCGACCATCAGCATCGCGCGCGAGATGCGCCGGCTGCTGGCGCCGGCGACGGAAGCATTGTGCGCCTCCAGTCCGCGCCTGAAACAGTCGATCACCTCCGGATGCTTCACCGCGTCTTCGAAGGTTGCGTTGGGATCGCCCATGATCTGCCGGCAGGCATGAAGATTGGGCCAGGCGAGCAGGCCGATGAAGGGGCGATCCTGCCCGGCCACCAGCGCGTCGTGCACCACCGGCGTTGCGGCGGCGATCGCATCGGTGCGGAGCGAGCCGACATGCACGAAGGTGCCGGTCGTGAGCTTGAAATCCTCGACCACTCGGCCGGCGAAGATGATGCCCTGCACGGGATCCTCGGGGTCGACGAACACGCCGGCATCGCCGATGCAGTAGAAGCCCTCCTCGTCGAACACCGATCTGGTGAGCTCGGGCTGGCCGAAATAGCCGGGCGTGACGTTGACGCCGCGCAGGCGCAATTCATACTTCGCGCCGCACGGCACCATCTTCAGCTCGACGCCAGGAAACGGCAGTCCGATCAGGCCGACGCGCTCGGTGTCCCAATAGGTGCCAGTCGAAGTCGGCGCGGTCTCAGTCGATCCCCATCCGGTATAGAACACGATGCGCTCACCGGTGGAGCGCACCGCCAGCGCCTGCATGCGGTCGTAGAGATCGTCCGGCAGCCGCGCGCCGCCATAGGCCATCACGGAGAGATTCCGGAAGAAGCTGCGGCACAGCACATCGTCCTTTTCCATCGCGGCCGCCAGCGCGGCATAGCCGGCGGGGACGTTGGCGTAGTAGGTCGGCGAGATCTCGCGCAGGTTACGGATAGTCTCGTCGAACTGGCCCGGCATCGGCCGGCCGTCGTCGATATAGAGCGTGCCGCCGTCGATCAGCACCGGGTTGAACAGCGCGTTGCCGCCCATGGTGTGATTCCAGGGCATCCAGTCGAGATAGGTCGCCAGCGGACCATTGGAATCGCGCGGCCGCACCTGCATCATCATCGCGGCATTGGCGCACATCATCTCCTGGGTGTTGATGACGGCCTTCGGCATGCCGGTCGAGCCCGAGGTGAACAATAGCTTGCCGACCGTTTGCGGCGTGATCTGCGCGATCGAGGTTTCGACATCATCAGTGACGGGCGTTGCCGCAAGCTCCGCGAAGCTGACGCTCTTGATGCCGTCGCAAGGGCGCGCGACGTGGACGACGGTGACGCCATCAAGATCAAGCGCGCGCAGCGCCTTTTCGAAGGTCGGCCCGTCCTGCACCATGATCACGGCCGGCTTGACCAGGTCGAACAGATATTTGAGCTTGAGGTGATCCTGGCTCATCAGCGAATAGGCCGGCGATACCGGCGCCGCCGGCAGCCGCGCCTGCATCGCCGCCTGCGTCATCAGCGCGTGCTCAATCGAATTCCCTGATAGAATCGTGACCGGACGGCCGGGATCGAGCTTCAGATTGAGCAAGCCTTGCGTGAGCGCATCCACCGTGCGCTTGGCGTCGGCGTAGGACAGGTTGCGCCATTGCCGCTCGGGGCCGGTGCGCTGGGCGAGCCAGGTGCGGTCCGGCACTTGCTTCGCCCATTTCGCGAGCGAAGCAGGTATATGTGTCTCGTAAGGGCTGAGCGGAATGTGCGACTTCAGGACGATTGCGCCGTCGTCTCGCCGCTCGACCGCGATGTCGCGCGGCAGCCATTCGATCTTGCGAAAGCCCGGCTTTTCCAGCACCGCGGCTGCATTCCCATCCATTTTGCGTCTCCCGGAATTCTTGTCCTTTGCGGATCTTTGTCGCTATCGCCTGATATACACAGGCTTTCGTTTTTCGAGAAAGGCCCTGATACCTTCTGCAAAATCTTCCGAACGGCTGCACAGGACCTGGTTGCGGTCCTCCATCGCGATCACCGATTCCAGCGAAGGCGCATCGACGCTCATGTTGAGGCATTCCTTCGAGAGGCGGAGACCCACTGGTGACGCCGTCAGCATCGCCCCGACATAAGGCTCGGCCGCCGCATCAAGCCCGCCCTCTTCGACCACCTCCGACACGAGACCGACCGCGAGCGCGCGCTCCGCGCCAATGAAGCGGCCGGTCAGGATCAGTTCAGACGCAACGGAAACGCCAACCAGGCGCGGCAGGAAATAGCTGGTGCCGATGTCGCAGCCACCGAGGCCGAGCTTGATGAAGGCGCAATTCATCCGCGCCGATCTGGTGGCGATGCGGATATCGGAAGCAAGCGCCAGCGCGAAGCCGCCGCCGGCGGCCGCGCCCTGGATCAGCGCGATGATTGGCTGCGGGCAACGCCGCATCAGCATCACGATATCAGCGATGCGCCGCTGCGAGTCCAGGGACTCGGTGACTCCAGGCGGCTCCTGCTGCCCGGCGCGACGCTGCATCGCGTGCTTGAGGTCAAGGCCGGCGCAGAAGTTCTGGCCGGCGCCCTTCAGCACCACGACACGGGTGTCGCGGTTGCGCTGCAGGCTTTGGAAGTAGACATTCAGCGCATCGATGAGCGAGGGATCGAGCGCGTTCAGGCTCTCGGGGCGATTGAGCGTCACCCGATCGACGCCGTCGTGATGTTCGATCAGAAGCGGTTGCGTCACGCTTAACTCCTGCCTCACCCGAACGCGATGCCAGTTACTGCGCCCTCTCCCCTTGTGGGAGAGGGCTGCACCGGCATTAGCGGTGCATTCGATACGGTGAGGGGTTGCCAGCCGGAGAGAACCCCTCATCCGGCGCGGATTTCATCCGCGCCACCTTCTCCCACAAGGGGAGAAGGGAAGCCTACCGTGGAGCCATGCGGATGGCGCCGTCGAGGCGGATGGTTTCGCCGTTGAGCATCGCGTTCTCGACGATATGCACGGCCAGCGCACCGTATTCATCGGGCTCGCCGAGGCGGGCCGGATGCGGCACCTGAGCGCCGAGGCTCTTGCGCGCCTCCTCATTCAGACCCATCAGGAGCGGCGTGAAGAAGATGCCGGGCGCGATCGTGTTGACGCGGATCTTCAGGCTGGCGAGGTCGCGCGCCGCCGGCAAGGTTAGGCCGACGATGCCGCCCTTCGAGGCGGAATAGGCGATCTGGCCGATCTGGCCTTCATAGGCCGCCACCGACGCCGTGTTGACGACGACGCCGCGCTCTTCGCCGATCGGCTGCGCCGTGGCGAGCCGCTCCGCGAACAGGCGCAGCACGTTGAAGGTGCCGATCAGGTTGACATTGATGATGCGGGTGAACTTTTCCAGCGGATAGACGCCGTCCTTGCCGACGATGCGCTGTGAACCGCCGATGCCGGCGCAGTTCATCAGCACGCGCGCAATGCCATGCGCGGCATCCGCCTTGGCGATCGCGGCCTTCACCTGCTCCTCGCTGGTGACGTCGGCATGAAGCGCGACGCCCTTCACTTCCGCCGCGACCTTTTCGGCGTTCTCCTTGTTCTGGTCGAGCACGCCGATCTTGGCGCCTTTGGCGGCCATGGCGCGCGCGGTGGCGGCCCCGAGGCCAGAGCCACCGCCGGTGATGAGAACAGCAACGTCTTTCAACTGCATGTGGGATGCCTTTCCTTGGGTTGGGTTTCTAATTGGCGAATGGCGAATAGGGAGTAGCGAATAGGGGTTTGTTTTCCATTCGCTACTCGCTACTCGCTACTCGCTCGTACAACATTCCGCCGAAGATCAGCGCTTCCATATGCTTGATGTATTCGCGGCAGACCTCGTCGGTGACCGGGCCGACGCCGGTCGCGCGCGACATCGCGTGGCGGCCGAAGAACAGGTGATCGCAGGCGCCGATCAGGCTGGTGTAGAACAGCACGGGATCGACCTCGCGGAACTCACCGGCTTGCACACCCTCATTGAGCAGGCGGCGATGGAAATCCAGGAGCGGCGCGACGAAGAATTTTGATACCTCGTCGGCGGCCTCCGGGCTGCTCTCGTGCAGCAGATAATGGATCAGCCGGTTCATATAGGGGAACTGGTGATAGGCGCGGATGATGCCGCCGATGTGCAGGCGAAGCTTCGCGGTCGGCGAGATCGGCTGCGCCAATAGATATTCGAGCTGCGACATCTCGGTTGCGGCATCGCGCGCGAGCAGCGCCAGCAATAGCCCGTCCTTGTTCCCGAAATGATATTTCACCAGCGCGGCGTTGACGCCGGACTTCTGGGCGATGTCGGACAGCGACACCTCGATCGAGGCGCGCTCGATCATCAATTCGCTTGCGGCGACCAATAGCTTCTCCGCCGTGGCGTTTCTGCCGGCCGGAAGGCGCGTTGGTATACTGGTATTTAGCTGTGCTGCCATCTTCCCTGCCGGAACATCCGCCGGGCAGATAACCCGATGCCGCGCCGCATCTCAAGAGTTAATTGATTGATTGACTAAATCCGTGACGGCCCTTTTAATCCCGCCATCTTTGAAACGCCCATCCAGAACACTCAGGGAGACTAAGACATGGCCGAGGCCTATATCGTCGCCGCCGCTCGCACCGCCGGCGGCCGCAAGGGGGGACGTCTTGCCGGCTGGCATCCGGCCGACCTGGCCGCGACCGTGCTGGACGCGCTGGTCGATCGTTCCGGCGTCGATCCCGCTTTGGTCGAGGACGTGATCATGGGCTGCGTGATGCAGGCCGGCGAGCAATCCAACAACATCGCGCGCAACGCGGTGATGGCCTCGAAGCTGCCGGAAAGCGTGCCCGGCACCTCGATCGACCGGCAGTGCGGTTCCTCGCAGCAGGCGCTGCACTTCGCCGCGCAGGCCGTGATGTCCGGCTCGATGGACATCGTGATCGCCGCCGGCGTGGAATCGATGACGCGGGTGCCGATGGGCCTTGCCTCGTCGCTGCCGCAGAAGAACGGTTTTGGCTACTACAAGAGCCCGAACATCGAGAAGCGCTACCCGAACATCATGTTCAGCCAGTTCACCGGTGCGGAGATGATGGCGGAGAAATACGGTCTCTCCAAAGACCAGCTCGATGAATATGCCTATGGCAGCCACCAGCGCGCGATTGCGGCCACGCAAGCCGGCCACTTCAAGGACGAGATCGTGCCGGTGCAGATCACCCGCGCCGACGGCACCACGGACACCCACCACATCGACGAAGGCATCCGCTTCGACGCCAGCCGCGAGGGCATCAAGGGCGTCAAGCTGATCGCCGAGAACGGCAAGCTGACCGCGGCGAGCTCGAGCCAGATCTGCGACGGCGCCTCCGGCGTGCTGGTCGTCAACGAAAAGGGGCTGAAGCAGCTCGGCGTCAAGCCAATGGCGCGCATCCACCACATGAGCATGCTGGGCCATGATCCCGTGATCATGCTTGAGGCGCCGCTGCCCGCCACCGAACGCGCGCTGAAGAAGGCCGGCATGACAATCGACGACATCGACCTGTTCGAGGTCAACGAAGCCTTCGCCTCGGTGCCAACAGCGTGGCTGAAGACCACCGGCGCCGATCCTGCCCGTCTCAACGTCAACGGCGGCGCGATCGCGCTCGGCCACCCGCTCGGCGGCTCCGGCACCAAATTGATGACCACGCTCATCAATGCGCTGAAGCAGCGCAACAAGCGCTACGGCCTGCAGACCATGTGCGAAGGCGGCGGCATGGCGAATGTGACGATTGTGGAACGACTCTAGATCATGATTCGATTAGACGGAATCGGATCATGATCTCATCTCTTTGTTTGAGCATGATCTTTTCGGAAAACCGGTTTCCACTTTTCCGGATCATGCTCTAACAAACAAAACTAACAGCCAGTCAGCAAGGGGCGAATAGCGAGTAGCGAGTGGCGAATAGGGACAAACTGACCTTCCTCTATTCGCCACTCCCTATTCGCTATTCGCCCCTTCGCGTCTTGAGGAAATCCCATGACCCACCCCACCATCCACGCGCGCACGCATCCGGACAAGATCGCCTATCAAATGGCCGGCACCGGCAAGGCGATCACCTATCGCGAGCTCGACGAACTCTCCAACCAGGGCGCGCATCTGTTCCGTTCGCTCGGACTGAAGGCCGGCGACCACATCGCTTTCCTGATGGAGAACCGGCTCGCCTTCATGGAAATCTGCTGGGCGGCGCAGCGCGCGGGACTCTATTACACCGCGATCAGCCGTTACCTGAAGCAGGACGAGATCGCCTATATCATCAAGGACTGCGGCGCCAAGCTCTTCATCACCTCGCCGAAATGTGCCGAGCAGGTGAAGGGCCTCATCAACGGCGAGCCGGGCGAACCGTTGTGGTTCATGCTCGACGAGCTGCAGCCGGGTTTTCGCTCCTTCGACAAGGAAGCGGTCGTGCAGCCGACCACGCCGATTGCGGACGAGGTCGCCGGCTACGACATGCTCTATTCTTCCGGCACCACCGGCCGCCCCAAGGGCATCAAGAAGCAGTTCGAGGGTAACCCGATCAACGTGCCGAACCCGTTCCTGCGGGTGCTGTGCGCCGACATGTGCGGCATGAACGCGGACACCATCTATCTGTCGCCGGCGCCGCTCTATCACGCCGCTCCCCTGCGCTTCAACATGATGGCGATCGTGCTCGGCGGCACCTCGATCATCATGGAATCGTTCGACGCCGAGGAATTCCTGAAACTGGTCGAAAAGCACAAGGTGACGCAGTCGCAGCTCGTGCCGACCATGTTCGTGCGCATGCTGAAGCTACCCGACGAAGTGCGCACGCAGTACGATGTCTCCTCGCTGAAGGGTGCGATCCATGCCGCCGCGCCTTGCCCGGTCGATGTCAAAGCCCAGATGATCGAGTGGTGGGGGCCGATCCTGATCGAGTATTACGCGGGCTCCGAGGGCAATGGCGTCACAGTGTCGACCTCGCAGCAATGGCTGGAGCACCGCGGCACGGTCGGCCGCGCTGTCGTCGGCAAGGTGAAGATCCTCGACGAGGACGACGAGGAGCTGCCGGTTGGCGAGATCGGCACGGTCTATTTCGCCGACGCGCCCGCGTTCACCTATCACAACGATCCCGAGAAGACGAAGCGCGCCTATAACGCGAAGGGCTGGTCGACGCTCGGCGATGTCGGCTATCTCGACAAGGAAGGCTTCCTCTATCTCACCGACCGCAAGAGCTACATGATCATCTCCGGCGGTGTGAACATCTATCCGCAGGAGACCGAGGATGTGCTGATCACGCATCCCGCTGTTTCCGACGTTGCGGTGTTCGGGGTGCCGAACGAGGAGATGGGCGAAGAGGTCAAGGCCGTGGTGCAGCCGCACGATATGACCGAGGCCGGCAAGGAACTCGAGGCCGAACTGATCCAGTTCTGCAAGTCGCGGCTATCTGCGATCAAATGCCCGCGCTCGATCGACTTCGAAGCCGAGCTGCCGCGCACGCCGACCGGCAAGCTGGTGAAGCGCCATCTCCGCGACCGCTATTGGCCGGCGCCGGCGAAGGCATAAGCCGTAGGGTGGGCAAAGCGCAGCGTGCCCACCTTTCTTGCAATGTGGATGGTGGGCACGCTTCGCTTTGCCCACCCTACGGCAGCCCACGCCAGGACTTGTCCCGGGCGTCCACGTCTTTACAGTCGCGCGCATGACAAGACGTGGATGGAAACGGCCATGAGTGCTCTTCCCGACATTCCGCTCCCCTCAGGCATACGCTCCCGCTATGTCGACGATATCAACGGTCTGCGCATGCATGTGCTCGAGGCCGATTTCGAAACCAAAGGCCGGCCCTGCCTCCTGCTGCTGCACGGCTTTCCCGAGCTCGCGTTCTCCTGGCGCAAGGTGATGCCTGCGCTGGCTGAGGCCGGATATCACGTGATCACGCCGGACCAGCGCGGCTACGGCCGCACTACCGGCTGGGATGGCGACTATGACGGCGATCTCGCGTCGTTTCGTCTCCCCAATCTGGTGCGCGATGCGTTGGGGCTGGTGTCGGCGTTCGGCTACAAACACGTCGATGCCGTGATCGGGCATGACTTCGGCTCGTCGGTCGCGGCGTGGTGCGCACTGATCCGGCCGGATGTGTTCCGGGCGGTGACAATGATGAGCGCGCCGTTCGGCGGCCCGCCGTCGTTGCCATTCGACACCGCGGATGCGCCGGCGAAACCTGCGACGGAGGACCCGGTGCATCGCGAGCTCGCGGCATTGCCGCGACCGCGCAAGCACTACCAATGGTACTACTCGACGCGCGAGGCCAATACCGACATGTACCGCGCACCGCAGGGCGTGCATGATTTCCTGCGCGCCTATTACCACCACAAGAGCGCGGACTGGAAAGACAACAAACCCTACCCGCTACAGTCCTGGTCCGCGGGCGAACTGGCAAAGCTGCCGACCTACTACATCATGGATCTCGCCGAGGGCATGGCCGTCACGGTGGCGAAAGAGATGCCGTCGGCCGCCGACATCGCCGCCAACAAGTGGCTGCCGGATCACGAGCTTGCCTTCTACAGCGCCGAGTACGAACGCAACGGCTTCCAGGGTGGCCTGCAATGGTATCGCTGCGGCACCTCCGGCGCGTTCGTCCCGGAGTTGCAGACATGGTCGGGCCGCGCCATCGACGTGCCCTCCTGCTTCATCTCCGGCAGGCAGGACTGGGGCACCTACCAGCGGCCTGGCGTGTTCGAGACGATGCAATCGAAGGCCTGCAGCAACATGATCGGCTGCCATCTGGTCGATGGCGCCGGCCATTGGGTGCAGCAGGAGCAGCCGGCGGAGGTCAGCCGGCTCCTGCTCGCATTCCTGCGCGACGCGCGCGGCGGAAGGTGATTGACGCGGTAGCCAAGGCCTCCTAAGTAGTTTAGAATAATTCTAAACTAGATGAGAAGGCGGCTCCGTGAAGAACTTTGCCGATCTGACCGAGCGCGAAGTGCTGGCGGTTGCGATCGCCTCCGAGGAGGAGGACAGCCGCATCTACATGACCTTCGCAGAGGACCTCGCCGAACGTTATCCAGATACTGCAAAGATCTTCGAGCAGATGGCCGAGGAGGAACGCGGCCACCGGCATCGGCTGCTTGAGCTCTACGAGCAGCGGTTCGGCCCGCATCTGCCGCCAATCCGCCGCGAGGACGTAAGGGGCTTTCTGCGCCGCCGCCCGATCTGGCTGACCAAGAACCTGCCGCTCGACACCATCCGCAAGGAAGTCGGGACCATGGAGCTGGAGGCCGAGCGCTTCTATGCCAAGGCCGCCGAACAGGCCCAGGATGTCGGCGTGCGCCGCCTGCTCGGCGATCTCGCCGAGGAAGAGCGACACCACGAGAACCTGGCCGTCCGGCTGACCGACGATATCCTGAAGCCCGACGTGCGCGCCGAGGAGGACCGGACCCGGCGGCGCATGTTCGTCTTGCAATATGTGCAGCCCGGACTCGCCGGACTGATGGACGGTTCGGTCTCGACATTGGCGCCGCTGTTCGCCGCCGCCTTTGCCACCCACCAGAACTGGCAGACTTTCCTGGTCGGCCTCGCCGCCTCGATCGGCGCCGGCATCAGCATGGGATTTGCCGAGGCGCTGTCCGACGATGGTTCGCTGACCGGGCGCGGCTCGCCGTGGCTGCGCGGCCTCACCTGCGGAGTGATGACGACGCTCGGCGGCCTCGGCCACACCCTACCCTATCTCGTTCCCGATACCTGGCCCAACGCGTTCTGGATTGCGACCGCAATCGCCAGCATCATCGTGTTCTTCGAATTGTGGGCGATCGCCTTCATCCGCTCGCGCTACATGGACACGCCGTTCCTGCAGGCGGTGTTCCAGATCGTGCTCGGCGGCGCCATCGTGCTCGGTGTCGGCATTTTGATCGGCGCGGCGTAAAGCGTTTTCGAGCGAAGTGGACACCGGTTCGCGTGAAGAAAACGCGTCAAAACAAGAATCTAGAGCTTTGGTTCTGATGGAATCAGAACCGAAGCTCTAGCGCAGCAATTCCTGTCAAGCATCGGTGCTATCAGATCGGCGATGATCGTCGGCGCATCACGCCGTGACGTCTCACGCTTGCGGCGGTCATGCAAAGTGACCATCATTGTTGCAGCACCGCCATCACATCAGGAGTTCGCCTTGGCCAAATCGCAATGGAGCTTCAAGACTGCGATCGAGATATCGGCGGCGCTTGCCGCAAAGCAAGTATCCGCGGTCGAACTGACGCAGGATGCGATCGGCCGGATCGAGCGTCACGATGCGAAAATCAATGCGGTCTGCGTGCGCGATTTCGATCGCGCGCTGGCCACGGCGCGCGCCGCCGATGCCGCGCTTGCCCGCGGCGAACAAAAGCCGCTGCTCGGCATCCCCATCACGGTGAAGGAATCCTACAACATCGCGGGGCTGCCGACGACCTGGGGCATTCCCGAACAGAAGAATTTCACGCCGACCGAGGACGCACTCTCGGTCGCGCGGGTCAAGGATGCCGGCGCGGTCATCCTCGGCAAGACCAACGTGCCGCTCGTCCTCGGCGACTGGCAGAGCTACAACGACATCTACGGCACCACCAACAACCCCTACGATCTTGGCCGCACACCGGGCGGCTCGTCCGGCGGATCATCGGCCGCGCTCGCCGCAGGTTACGGGCCGCTCTCGCTCGGCTCCGACATCGGCGGCTCATTGCGGGTGCCGGCATTTCATTGCGGCGTCTATGCGCACAAGCCGAGCTACGCGCTGGCGCCGTCGCGCGGTCACGCGCCGCCTCCCTTGCCACCGCTGCCGTTCAACCGCGATCTCTCGGTGATCGGGCCGATGGCGCGCAGCGCGGCCGATCTGACGTTGTTGCTCGATGCGATCGCTGGCCCCGATCCGCTCGACGCCAGTGCCTACCGGCTCGACCTGCCGGCGCCGCGACATGCCGCGCTGAAAGACTTCCGCGTGCTGCTGATCGACACAGATCCGGTGATGCCGACGGATTCGGTGGTACGCGGCTCGATCGAAAGACTCGCCGCCAACCTCGCCAAGGCAGGCGTCAAGGTCGAGCGCCAGAGCAAGCTGTTGCCGGACTTCGCCGCATCGACCCGGCTCTATATGCGGATACTGATGTCGTTCCTCGCCGCTTCCTTCGCGCCCGACGTCTATGAGGGGGCCAAGCAGGCCGCCGCGGCGCTACCGGAGAGCGATACCAGCCTTGCCGCCGAACGGCTGCGCGGCATCGCGCTCAGTCATCGCGACTGGGTAATGGCCGACGGCGGCCGCACCCGGCTCCGCGCACAATGGCGCGAATTTTTCAAGACATTCGATGCCGTGATCTGCCCTATCATGCCGACGCCGGCCTATCCGCACGACCATTCGCCCGAGCAGGAGAAACGCCGCATCATGATCGACGGCAAGGAGCACGTCTATCCGGACCAGCTCGCCTGGCCCGGAATCGCGACGCTGCCCGGGCTTCCGTCAACAGCGATACCGACCGGCTTCGCGCCGGATGGATTGCCGATCGGCGTACAGATCGTTGGGCCCTGGCTGGAGGATCGCACGCCGCTGAAACTGGCTGAACTGATCGAGCGCGAATTCGGCGGGTTCGTGCCGCCGAAGATGTTTGATGACTGACGTCATCACGAGCCACCGGGTCGGCGCGAAGCGCCGCCCGATGACAGGCTCCGCGAAGCAATCCATCTATCCACACTCGCGGAGGCATGGATTGCTTCGTCGCTTCGCTCCTTGCGATGACGGGAACAAGGGAGGAAAACAATGACCAACGACATCGACGAACCCACCGCGCTCAATCGCGACTATGTCGCCTCGGTGCAGAATTGCGACGTCAGGCGCTTCGATGAGATCCTTGCGCCGGAGTTCTATTGCTCAAATCCCGACAAATCGCTGGTCGACCGCGTCGGCTTCCTTGAGCAGACCGCGAGGCCGGTGGCGATCAGGAACCTGCAGGCGCATGATGTAAAGATCCGCATCATGGGCGACTTCGCCATCATCCATGGGGCAACCAGCTACACCACGCCGGACGGGCAGCAGGCGCAGGGGCGATACACCGATTGCTGGGCAAAGCAGAACGGGAAATGGCTCGCGGTATCGGCGCATGTGACGCGGTGACGCGTAGCCGTCATTGCCGGGCTTGACCCGGCAATCCATCGCTAACAAGGACGTCTTTGCGAAGATGGATGGATGCCCGGGTCAAGCCCGGGCATGACGGAAAGAGAGTGCCTCAGCTATCAAACATGATCACGCTGCGGAGCGTCTTGCCGGCTTTCATGTTGGCGAAGCCTTCGTTGATCTCGGACAGTTTCAGCTTGGCCGAGATCCAGTCCTCCAGGTGCAATTTGCCGCGCATGTAGAACTCAACCAGCCGCGGCATGTCGACGCGGAAATGGTTGGAGCCCATCGACGAGCCCTGGATCCGGCGCTCGCGCAGGAAATCGAAGCCGTGCAGTTCGATCTTCTGGCCGAACGGGATCATGCCGACGATGGTCGCGGTGCCGCCGGGCGCGAGCATGCCGAAGGCCTGCTCCGCAGTTTCCTTGCGGCCCAGCACCTCGAAGGAATGATGCACGCCGCCGCCGGTGAGCTCACGCACCTGCTGCACCACGTCGCCATTCCTGGGGTCGATGATGTCGGTGGCGCCGAGCTTGGTCGCGAGCTGCAATTTCGCCGGATTGGTGTCGATCGCGATGATGCGGCCAGCACCAGCGATCTCGGCGCCGTTGATCGCGGCCATGCCGACGCCGCCGCAGCCGATCACCGCCACCGTCTCGCCGGCCTGCACCCTGGCGGTGTTCACGACAGCGCCATAGCCGGTGATGACGCCGCAGCCGATCAGGGCTGCGAGCTCGAGCGGCATGTCCTTGCGGATCTTCACGATTGCATTCTCATGCACCAGCATCTGCTCGGCAAAGGACGAGAGATTGAGGAACTGGTTCAACTTCTCCGGCCTGTTCCATTGCAGCCGGTTGGAAGCGCCCGGCAGCATCTTCACGGTGGTGTCGGTACAAAGCACCGTACGTCCGGTGGTGCAGTTGTCGCAGGTGCCGCAGAACACCGAGAGGCAGGTCACGACGTGATCGCCGGGCTTCACATAATTCACGTCGGAGCCGACCTTCTCCACCACACCCGCGGATTCATGGCCGAGCACGGCGGGCAGCGGATGCGGGTAGAGTCCCTCCATGAAGTGCAGATCGGAATGACAGAGGCCGGCGACGGAAGTGCGGATCAGCACTTCGCGCGGTCCGGGATTAGGCAGGCTGACGTCCTCGATCACGAGCGGCTTGTTGACTTCGTACAGGACGGCGGCCTTCATCGGTGTTTCCCCTCTGTTGTTTATCGTTGCGTCTATCTTGTCGCGACGCTCTCTCCACCTCTCCCGAAGGGAGAGGTGGAAGCGGCAGCCTACGCTGCGGCAAGCAATTCGCCAACCTCGGCCATGCCGACGGCGCGGTCACCGAGCAGGTGATCGGTGATGGCGCGCGATACGGTGTTTTCCGTCAGCCGGAACGGATCATGGGCGGCAACGCGATGGTCGATCACCAGGCGCGACAGCAATAGCCGCCGTGCATCGCCCCGCATCTCATCGATGCGCCCGCCTTCCCAGGCGAGCGTCACCGCGCTTGCGACGTGGTAGAGCAGGCTGGTGGCGCGCCGTGCTTCCGCTTCGTTGTCCATGCGGCCGGCGACTTCGCGCGCAAAGCCGATGGAGCGATCGGTGAGTTCATGCAGGCGGCTGCGCCAGGCCTGCGGCACATTGGCGCTGTCGTCGAGCCGCGCGTGCAGGTCCGCGGCAAGCGCCGCATCGGCGCCATGCCGGCCAACCGCGCGCTTCAACGCGTCGATCGCGACGATGTTGCCGGTGCCTTCCCAGATCGAGCCGAGATGCGCGTCGCGCAGCAGCCGCGCGGTGACGAATTCCTCGATGTAACCGATGCCGCCGCGCATCTCCATCGCATCGCCGCAGACCTTTCGCGCATCGCGGGTGGCACGGAATTTCAAGGTCGGCGTCAGGATGCGCAGCAGCGCCGCCGCGTCCTGACTGCCCGCTTCGGCACGGTCAAGCGCATCCGCCGTTAAGAAGCTCATCGACAGCGCCTGCTCGGTCGCGAGCATGATCTTCATCAATTGCCGCCGCGCCAGCGGCAGGTCGATGATGCGGCTGCCGAACACGACGCGGCCCTTCGCCACTGTCATCGCATCATGATACGCACGGCGCATCAGCGCGGTCGACTTGACGCCGTTTGAGAGCCTGGACGAGTTGACCATCTCGGCCATCTGCACGAAGCCGCGGTCGAGCTTGCCGACCGCATATGCGATCGCGCCCTCGAGCTTGATCTCGCCCGAGGCCATCGAGCGTGTGCCGAGCTTGTCCTTCAGCCGCACGATCCGGTAGCGGTTCTGCGAGCCGTCATCGAGGAAGCGTGGCATCAGGAACAGGCCGACGCCGCGCGTGCCGGGGCCGGCGCCTTCCGGCCGCGCCAGCAGCATCACGACCTTGGCGTCCGCATTCGAGCAGAACCATTTCTCGCCATAGAGGCGCCAGTGATCGCCTTCCTGCACCGCAGTCGTGGTCAGCGTGCCGACGTCGGAGCCGCCTTCCTTCTCGGTCATGAACTGACCGCCTTGCGTCAGCTCGCTCATGTCGGTCTGGGTCAGGCCGTCCAAGTATTTTGCCTTCAACGCCTCGCTGCCGAAATTCGCGAGCAGCTTTGCACAGCCGTCGGTGACGTTGATCGGACAGCCCATCCCGAATTCGGTCTGGTTGAACAGGAAGGTGAAGGCGTGCTTCGCCGCGACAGGATATTTGTCCGGCCAGCCCAAAACGCCTTTGCGGATCGACATCGCGTGGATGCCGAACTCGCCGAACGCGGCCTTCTCCAATTCGCGATAGGCCGGGTGATATTCGACCCACTGCACGTCGCGGCCGAACTTGTCGCGCTGGTGCAACACCGGCACGTGGCGGTCGGCAAGCCGCGCGCATTCGTCGAGGTAGCCACCGGCGAGCGCGCCTAACCGATCGAGATGCGGTTCGATATGACGAAGCAGCGCGTCGGGCAGATGCAGTCGCAGCAGGTCCTGAAGCGCCGGATCGTCCCGGTAGAAATTCATGCCCGAGGTATCGGGCGCGAGCAGGTCCGGCTGGTTGGCGATATCGGCGTTCGGATGTTGTTGCAGTGGCTGCATTGAAATCTCTGGTTCGTTTCCTCATCTGTTGGATGAGACTATCGCACATCGAATGCCGGGATGTCGCCCCATACGGTTGCGGCGTGAGAGCCAATTTCGCCGCAGCTTCCTGCCAAAGCAAAATCTTCTCCGGCAGCTCAAGGAAAGCTCATGGAAACCCCGAAATACAAGATTGCACTGATCGTCGGTGTCGGCGAAGGCCTCAGCGCTTCGCTGGCGCGGTTATTTTCGCGCGAAGGAATTCGCGTGGCGCTGGCCGCACGGCAAATCGAAAAACTCGGCGCACTCTGCACCGAAACCGGCGCGCGTGCCTTTGCCTGCAACGCAACGGACGCCGACGAGGTTGAACGTCTGTTCGGCCTGGTCGAGCGCGAGATCGGAACGCCCGATCTCGTGGTCTATAACGCGAGCGCGCGGGCGCGCGGCCCGCTGATCGACCTCATGCCGGCCGATGTCGCCAACGCAATCGCGGTCTCGGCCTTCGGCGGCTTCCTGGTGGCGCAGCAGGCAGCAAAGCGCATGCTGCCGAACAAGCATGGCGCGATCCTGTTCACGGGGGCTTCGGCCAGCGTCAAAGGCTATGCACAATCGTCATCGTTCGCGATGGGCAAGTTCGCGCTGCGCGGACTGGCGCAGAGCATGGCGCGCGAACTATCGGCAGAGGGTATTCATGTCGCGCATTTCGTTATCGACGGCGGTATCCGCAGCAAGACGCGCCCTGATCCGGAGGACCGTCCGGATTCGATGCTCGATCCCGACGCGATTGCTCTGAGTTACTGGAACGTGCTGCAGCAACCGCGCAGCGCCTGGACCTGGGAGATGGAGCTGCGTCCCTGGGTGGAGAAGTTCTAGCGCGCGCTGTCGTCCCGGCCTTGAGCCGGGACCCATAACCACAGGGAGTTGTTGTGGTGCGGGCAAGTCACCCCGTCATTGCGAGCGCAGCGAAGCAATCCATGCCTCCACTTGCCGTGCGATGGATTGCTTCGCTGCGCTCGCAATGACGGTGGGAGGCATCGGAGCACATCACGAAATCCTTTGGTTATGGGTCCCGGGTCCCGGCTACGCCAAAGGCTTCGCCGCGGCGCGCAAGCCCGGGACGACACTAGAGTGATGGCGGGCAGCCTCGTAAGCAACAAAAAGAAAAAAGCCCGGTTCTGGGGCGGCCAGAACCGGGCCAGTGATCAAACCGCAAGCGAGGAGAAAGCGGCCTTGTCGGCGGCAGCGAGCCGCCAACTGGCACATGGGATATCCCGCGGTTCGATAGCGATGTGTTTCGCAAAGCGCACCAGCTTCCAGTCGCCGGGGCTGTTGGTGAAGGCGTAACCTGCCTTTTTTGCCAGCCCGATCATGGCGTCGTTGGAACGCAAGGTGTCGCCGAACAGGTGCACCGCACCGAGCGCAGCGGCGCGGCATTCGAGATTCTTCAGGAGCGCCCGGCCGATGCCCTGGCCCTGCCAGCGGTCGTCGATCGAGACGCCGAACTCGATGCTCGCATCCTCCGCATGGAAGGCATAGCGCGCTTCGCCGACGATGACTTCGAAGCCGTCAACCATCCCGGTGGCGACCACGCTGAACTGCTCGCGCTCGCCGACATGCACGAAATTTTCCAGCACGTTCTTCGGCAGTTCGCGCATGGCGCCAAAGAAACGGTTGTAACGGGAGCGGGTCGAGAGCGAGCGGAAGTAATTCTGCAACTCCTCCGCATCGCGCGGCTCGACGAAGCGCACGGTGATCTTGTCGCCGCTGCGCGAACGCAGCACGTCGGAATACTGCTTGAGATCGTCGAGACGCAGGGTGGTCATGACACGCTCTCCGAAAGAAATTGGCTGGCGCCCCGCTTCGGCGGCGACGCCAGCATTGGCGTCATCTCATGCCCGCCAGAAGGGTTTTTCGGCTTCGTGGGCGACGTCGCTCCAGGACTTGCCGATGTCGTGGAGATCGCGCTCGGACCACTGGGCCAGCTCGCGGCGCGTCTCGTAGCGCTGATGCCAGACGTGGAGGGTCTCGCTTAATTGGGTGAAGGCCTTTGCGAACAGGCCCTGTCCATGATGATTTATCATCGATTCATGGGTGCAAGTGGACATGCTCAGCTCCTATCGCTAATCTGTCACACGCAATATCGGCGCTATTTCTGCCTTGCACAAACGACACTTTGTCCCGCTTCACATGAGATAAAGTCATATATCAGGACGGATGCAGGAGATGACCGCGAGGCTGCCTTCGCTGAACGGTTTGCGGGCCTTCGAGGCCGCGGCGCGGCACCTGAGCTTCACCCAGGCGGCCGCCGAGCTGAACGTGACGCAGACCGCGATCAGCCATCAGATCAAGCGGCTCGAGCAGGAGCTCGGCGTCCGGCTGTTCGTGCGGCAGAACCGGGCGCTGACGCTGACGCCGAAGGCGGCCGAATATCTCCCGGGCGTCCGCGCTGCCTTCAATGACCTGAAGCTTGCCACCGACCGGCTGCTGCGGCGCGAGGACGACCACGTGCTGACAGTGTCGACGCTGGCCTCGCTCGCCGCGAAATGGCTGCTGCCGCGGCTTTCCACATTCCAGGAGGCGCATCCCGGCGTTGACGTCCGCATCACCACCTCGACCAGCCTGGTCGACTTCCAGCGCGACAATGTCGACGCCGCGATCCGCTACGGCCGCGGTCAATGGCAGGGATTACGCGCCGACTGGCTGATGGCGGACGAGCTGTTTCCGGTCTGCAGCCCGTCCTTGCTCAACGGTGAGAAGCCGCTGAAATGCCCTGAAGACCTCCGCGGCCACGTGCTCTTGCACACCAGCAACGCCAACAGTGACGACTGGCGGCTGTGGCTGACGGCGGCCGGGCTGCCGGCCGACCTCTCAAAGCAGCCGGGCATCACCTTCGACCTGATCTTCATGACCATCCAGGCCGCGATCGACGGCATCGGCGTCGCCATGGGCCGGACATCCTACGTGCAGGACGACATCGCCAAGGGGCGGCTGGTGGTCCCCTTCAAGATCACGCTCCCCGCCGATGCCGGCTTCTACCTGGTCTCACCGCAGGCGCGGGCTGATTCGCCGAAGCTCGCGGCGTTCCGGCAGTGGATGGTGGCATCGGCCCAAAGCAAGGCCTGAAGACCTGAAAAACCTGCAGATTTCCGGGTGATCGACGCGTTTGCGGGTTGGTCGCGCCGCATAGCTGTGCCAAATTGCCGCGCAGACGAGGCTTTTCGTCGCAGCACGGGGAGAAGACGCGCATGGCGCCAACGAGCACGGCAGAGATACCGCAGATCAAATCGCGCATCGGCGCCATCCTGCGCGCGACCAGCGGCAATTTCCTCGAGCAGTTCGATTTCTTCCTGTTCGGCTTTTATGCGAGCGCGATCGGCAAGGCGTTCTTCCCCTCCGACAACGAGACCGCCTCGCTGCTCAACACGTTCGGCGTGTTCTGGCTGGGCGCGCTGATGCGCCCGGTCGGCGCGATCGTGCTGGGCGCCTATATCGACCGCATCGGACGCCGCAAGGGCTTGATCGTCACGCTCGCGATCATGGCTGTGGGCACGGTGGTCATCGCGATCTGCCCGAGCTATTCGACGATCGGCATTGCCGCGCCCGTCATCGTGCTGATCGGCCGGCTGCTGCAGGGCTTTTCCGCCGGCGTCGAGCTTGGCGGCGTCTCGGTCTATCTGTCGGAGATCGCAACGCCCGGCAACCGCGGCTTCTACACCTCGTTCCAGTCGGCGAGCCAGCAGGTCGCGATCTTCGTCGCCGCGATCGTCGGCTATGTCCTGAGCGAGATGATCTCGCCGGCGACGGTGTCGGCCTGGGGCTGGCGCATCCCGTTCTTCATCGGCTGCCTGATCATCCCCTTCATCTTCGTGCTGCGGCGGACGCTGGAGGAGACGCCGGCGTTCCTCGCCATGAAGCGGCATCCGTCCGCGTCCGAAGTGTTCGCGTCCGCGCTCGCGAACTGGCGCATCGTGATCCTCGGCATGATGATCGCGATCCTGACCACCACGACCTTCTACTTCGTCACCGTCTACACGCCGACCTTCGGCAAGAACGTGCTGAAACTGTCAACGCATGACGCACTGCTGGTGACGCTGCTGGTGGCAGTGACCAATTTCATCTGGAACCCGGTCGGCGGCGCGGTCTCCGATCGGCTCGGCCGCAAGCCGGTGCTGCTGACGATCGCCGGGCTTTCCTTGATCACGGCCTATCCTGCACTGCACTGGCTGGTTGCCGCGCCGACCTTCGGCAAGATGCTGGCGGTCGAGATGATGTTCTCGTTCTATTTCGGCGTCTACAGCGGCACCATGCTCGGCTGCCTGGTCGAGATCGTGCCGGCGCATGTGCGCACCACCTGCTTCTCGCTGGCCTTTGCACTGGCGGCGGCGCTGTTCGGCACGTTCACGCCATTTGCGTCGACCTGGCTGATCGACCACACCGGCGACAAGGCATCGCCGGGCTTCTGGCTGATGCTCGCGGCAACGCTCGGCATCATCGCGACCTTGACGGTCTATCGTGGCGGCGAGCGAGTCGAGGCGCGCGAAGCGGTTGCCGCCTGACGGAGCAATTACCGGGGAGCGCGAAGCCGTAGGGTGGGCAAAGCGCAGCGTGCCCACCATCGCGAGCACAGCATGAAATGGTGGGCACGCTTCGCTTTGCCCACCCTACAACTCCACTACAAATCCACCACGACGTAGTCGCTTTCCACGGACACCGCGATAGTCTCCGCGACATACGGACCCTTCACCACGTTCGTGCCCGGCTCGACATTGACCGGATAGGCCCGCGCGCGGAAGCGCTTGGGGTCGCAGTAGGACTGGCCGGTGCGGATGTCGAATTCCCATCCGTGCCAGGGACAACGGATGATCTCGCCGAGTTTCGTGTACTCGATCTCGCCCGGATCGGACGATTGCGCGAGCCCGATCAACGGTCCCTCGCACAGCGAAGCGCCCTGATGCGGGCAGCGGTTCAAGAGGCCGAAGAACTCGCCCTTGACGTTGAAGACCGCGATGGGCCGGCCGTCGATCTCCATGAACTTCCGTGTGCCCGGCGGCAGTTCATTCACCGGGGCAACCACATGCCTGACCATCAGCGATTCTCGCGCATGATCTTTTCGGAAAACCGGTTCCCACTTTTCCGGATCATGCGAGCCCGTACAGCTTGCGCGCATTGTCGAGATAGAACGCCTGCTTGTTGGCGTCGCTGACGCCGGCCGGCAGCACGCGCGAGGGCTCGTCATAGTCCCAATGCGGGTAGTCGGTCGCGAACAACAGCCTGTCCCAGCCGATCCACTCGATGATCTGGAACAGATGCTCGCGGCTATCAGGATCCTCCATCGGCTGCGTGGTCCACCAGATATGGTCGCGGATATAGTCCGACGGCTTGCGCCTCAGATGCGGCACCTCGGCATGGAGCCGCTCGAACACCTTGTCGAGCCGCCAGGCCAGCGACGGCGCCCAGCCGAAGCCGGCCTCGACCATCACCATCTTCAGTTTCGAAAAACGCTCGAACACGCCTTCGAGCACGAGGCTCGCCAGCGCGGTCTGCTGGCATTGCGAGTGGCCGACCATCTCCTCGATGTAGAAGCTCGGCCAGCCGGAGGCGGTGATGGGATTGCCGCCGAAGCCGAAGGCATGGACGCCGACCGGAAGCCCGGCTTCCTCCGCGGCCTCATAGATCGGCCAATAGCGGCGCTGGCCGAGCGGCTCGACATTGCGGCTCAGCAGCAGCACCTGCACGAAGTTCGCATCGCCGGCGCGCCTGCGGATTTCCGCGGCCGCGGCCTGCCCGTCCTCATTGGCGACGACGACAGAACCCTTGAGGCGCGCGTCCTTGCTGGTCCATTTCTCGATCTGCCAGTCGTTGATCGCGGAACAGATCGCCGCCGCCAGATCCTGATTGCGGATGCCCTGCCCGGTGTTGAGCGGGTTGAGCACGCCGAGCGCGACATTGTTCGGATCGAGATGCTGCTGCTGCATGAAGGAGAGCGAGGAGCCCTGCGGCCCGCCTTCCGGCGGATAGGCGTCGCGGCGCGACGCATTCGGCTGCGCCTTGGGATAGGGCGGGCCACCCATTATGCCCTGATAGGGATGCACACCGAAGGTTTCGAGATGTGCGTGCCAGCGTTCGGCGAGGAATGGATAGAGCTCAGTTTGGGTAGCGCGCGCCGGATGGATGTCGCAATCGGCGATCGCGGTCTTGATGCTGGTGGACGATGCCGCATCGGGACGTTCACGAATCTGGACGTTCATGGCGTCGTCTCCTTCACAGGTAGCTTCAACCGGCTATAAGTCGCGAGCGGATTGTCGATCATGATCTTGCGGACCAGGTCGGGCGAAATCCCCTTCGGCAGCACCTCGTCGCCGTCGAATTGCCAGTGCGGATAGTCGGTCGAGAATAGGAGCAATTCGTCCGACTGCATATGGTCGAACAATCGGTTCAGCGTCTCGCCTTCCGGCGGCGCATCGACCGGCTGCAGCGAGAAGCGGATGTTGCTGCGCACAATCTCCAGCGGCGCGCGATCGACCCACGGCGTCTCCATGCGGACGCCGCGCCAGAACTTGTGCAGGCGCCAGAGATAGGGCGGCAGCCAGGTGAAGCCGCTTTCCAGCATCACCATTTTCAGGTTCGGATGGCGGGCGAACACACCCTCGACGATCAGGCTGGTCAATTGCGTCTGGAACGCCTGCGCCTGCGCGACATAATCCTCGATGTGATAGGAACCCCAGCCCACCGAGGTCGGCGGGTTGTGATAGGCGCTGCCGGCGTGCACGCCGATCGGCAAGCCCAGGCGCTCCGCCGCGGCATAGATCGGCCAATAGTGCCGCTTGCCCAAGGGCATGTCGCCCATAACAAGCATCAGCACCTGGACGAAGCGCGGATCCCTGGCGCAGCGCTCGATCTCCCTCACGGATTTCTCGATGCTCTGCACGGGGATCACGATCGAGCCGCGCAGCCGATCGTCCTTGTCGAGCCATTCCCTGGCGAGCCAGTCGTTCAGCGCGCGGCAGAACGTATCAGCCATGTCCTCACTGAACACCATCTGCACGCCATAGAGCGGATTGCAGATGCCGTAGGCGATGCCGAACTTGTCGAGCGCCTGACGCTGCACGTCGGCAAGATCGGAGCCCGGCTTGCCCTGCGCCGGCCGCCAATCCGGCCGCGCCGAGATCGGCGAATTGACCGGATAGGATTGCGAAAGCAGATCGGTCATGCCGCGCGTCGTCACCTGATCGCGCCAGTAGTCGTTCATGTACGGCAACAGGCTGGTCAGATGGGGCACGGCGGGATGCAGGTCGCAATCCACGCCACCCCCGATCGGCGACGTCATGACGTTTCCTCGTTTAAGCGCGTGCGCCGCACCCGTTGATTGCTCTGCATTCAAGCAGGCCTGCCACTAGCCCGCAACTCGGCAGGAGCCGAAGTGATGTGCTAGGAAGGAAGGACGCCCCGGAGAATTTTCATGGCAAACAACAAGAGAGGCGGCCGATGAACGAACTGGTGTCCATTGCGGAAAAGATTGCAGCGAGGCTAATCGAGCGGAAGCAGACGATTGCAGTGGCGGAATCCTCGACCGGCGGCCTGATCTCCGCCGCGCTGCTCGCCGTGCCCGGCGCCTCCGCCTATTTCATCGGCGGCGGCGTGATCTATACCCGCGATGCGCGGCGCGTGCTGATGGACATTCCCAACGAGACGATGAAGGGCATCCGCTCGGCATCGGAACCTTACGCAAAATTGCTCGCGAGCCAGATCCGCACGCGCCTTGCGACCGACTGGGGCCTGTCTGAGACCGGCGCAGCGGGACCGGCCGGCAACCGCTATGGCGACGCGGCGGGCCATAGCTGCATGGCGGTAGCGGGGCCTGTGGAGGCCGCGATCACGCTCGAGACCGCGAGCTGCGACCGGCAAGCGAACATGCAGGCGTTCGCGAAGGCCGCGCTGAATTTGCTGCTGGAGAATTTACGGTAGCTCGTGGTCCCAACGAACGGGGGCGCGACAACGTGAAGTGTTGCCGTCATTGCGAGGAGCGATAGCGACGAAGCAATCCATGTCACCACTTGCGGAGGCATGGATTGCTTCGCTCCGCTCGCAATGACGGAGAGGAGGCACGGCAGTTCCTCGTCGTCGTCTTAAGCCCGGGACGACAAGACTCACTTCTCCCGGAACGAGCGCATGAACTGGTCGCTCAGGGGCTTCATCAGATAGGACAGCATGGTGCGGTCGCCGGTCTGGACGAAGGCTTCGACCGGCATGCCCGGGATAACCTTGACGTCGCCGAGGCGCTTGATCTCGTCCGGCGGCATCGAGACGCGGATGGTGTAGAAGCTCTGCCCGGTGCGCTGGTCGGTGGTGACGTCGGCCGAGACGCGGTTGACGACGCCGCTGATCTCCGGCGTGGTGCGCTGGTTGAAGGCCGATAGGCGCAAGAGCGTCTTCTGGCCGATCTGCAGCTTGTCGATATCCTGCGGATTGACCTTGGCCTCCACCGAAAGAGCGTCGGCCTGCGGCACGATCATCATGATGGCATCGCCCGCGGTGATCACGCCGCCGACGGTGTGCACCGTCGACTGCAGCACCATGCCGTCCTGCGGCGCCCGGATGTCGATGCGGCGAAGCTGGTCTTCGGCAGTCACCTTGCGCTCGACGAATTCGCCGATCTTGTCGTTGGTCTCGCGCAGATCCTTGGAGACCTCGGCCAGCATATCCTTGTCGACCTGGATGATCTGCAGCTCGGTCTCGGTGATCTTGCCCTTGGCCTGCGCGCGGGCAGCGATGTATTGCGCCCGTTCGCCGGCGAGCCGCGCAGCGTCGCGCTCGAGCGTGTTCAGGCGCGTGAGCTGTACCAGACGCTGGTCATAGAGCTGGCGGACGCCGACGAGCTCCTGCTGCACCAGCTCGATCTCCTTGTCCTTGGCGACCTCCTGCGCCCTCAGGCCCTCGATCTCCTCCTTGAGCTGGGTAACGCGCTCGCGCAGTTGCGCCCTCTGGCCGATGCGGCCGTTGACGCGGACCTCGAACAGCTTGGTTTCGCTCGCCAGGACGTCGCGGACGTCGGGATCCTCGGCGCGGCCGGCCAAGACCTTCGGAAAGACGATCCTGTCGCGGCCCTGCTGCTCGGCCTCCAGACGCGCCGCGCGCGCATAGAGCCCGTTGAGCGTCTTGACCACGATCGCAAGGCTCGCCTTCACCACCGTCTCGTCCAGCCGCACCACGATGTCGCCGGTCTTGACGAGGTCGCCGTCGCGCACGCGCACCTCGCCGACCACGCCGCCGGTCGGGTGCTGCACCTTCTTGACGTTGGAATCGACCACCACCGAGCCCGGCGCGATCAAGGCGCCCGAGATCGGCACGGTGGAAGCCCAGCCGCCGAAGCCGCCGGCCACCACCAGCACGACGACGAGGCCAACGACCAGATGCAGCCGGATCGAGCGCTGCGCCCTGCGCGATTCTTCGCTCATGATTTGGCTCCCGCATCGGAGACGATCTTGATCGGCGGCGCCGGGGCGACGCGCGGCTGCAGCACCTGCGCCAGCACGGTTTCCTTCGGGCCGAAGGCCTGTATGCGGCCTTCCTTCAGCACCAGGATCTGGTCGACGCCCTCGATCCCGATCGGCCGATGCGCCACCACCACCACAATGGCGCCGCGCTCGCGCGCCGAGCGCACCGCCCGCGTCAGCGCCTCGTCGCCTTCGCTATCGAGATTGGAATTCGGCTCGTCCAGCACGATCAGGAACGGATCGCCATAGAGCGCGCGCGCCAGCGCGATCCGCTGCGCCTGGCCGGCCGACAGCGCCGTGCCCTGCTCGCCGACCTGCGTGTCGTAGCCCTCGCGCATCTTGATGATCATCTCGTGCACGCCGGCTTCCTTGGCGGCGGCGATGATGTCGTCCGACTTCGCTTCCGCGTCGAAGCGACAGATGTTCTGCGCCACCGTGCCCGCGAACAGTTCGACGTCCTGCGGCAGATAGCCGACATAGCGGCCCAGCACGTCCGGCGACCATTGGTCGAGCGCGGCGCCGTCGAGCCGCACCTTGCCGCGGAACGGCATCCAGACGCCGACCAGTGCGCGCACCAGCGATGACTTGCCTGAGCCGCTGGGACCGATGATGCCGACGCCGCTGCCGGCTTCGAGCACGAACGCCACGTCGGCCACGATCACCCGCTGGTCGCCCGGTGCCGCAAGCGAGACGGCCTCGACCGACAGCCGCTTGGTCGGCGCCTGCAGCACGGTCTGAGTGCCGGCCGGCGGCATCTGCTGCAGCAGCCGGCTGAGCCGATGCCAGCTCTGCCGCGCAGCGACAAACCCCTTCCAATGCGCGATCGCGAGATCGATCGGCGCCAGTGCGCGGGCGCTGAGGATGGAACCCGCGATGATGATGCCGCCGGTCGCCTCCTGGAAGATGACGAGATAGGCGCCGACCGCGAGCACCGCGGACTGCAGCATCATCCGCAGCACCTTGGCGACCGCGCCGAGCCCGCCGGCAACGTCGCTCGCGCGCTGGTTGCCCGCGAGATAATTCTCATTGGCCTCGCTCCAGCGCCGCTGCAGCCGGCCGGACATGCCCATCGCAACCAGCACTTCAGCGTTGCGGCGGCTCGCCGCCGCGAGATCGTTGCGACGGGCGGCGAGCGTCATGGCCTCCTTGGCGGGGCTGCGCGACATGAATTCGGTGATCAGCGTCAGCGTGATCAGGATGATCGCGCCGACCAGCGCGGTGACGCCGAGCAGCCAGTGGAAGGCGAAGCAGATCGCCATATAGAGCGGCAGCCATGGCAGGTCGAAGAACGCGCCCGGCCCCTGGCTGCCGAGGAACGACCTGACGTTGTCGAGATCGCGCAATGGCTGCAGGCCTTCGGTGCGATTGCCCATCAGCAGCGGCAGGCGCACGATGGTGTCGAACACACGGGCATTGATCGCCTCGTCCAGCGAGGTGCCGATCCGCCCGAGGATCCGTCCGCGCAGGAGATCAAGCACGCCCTGGGCGATGTAGAGGCCGGCGGCGAGCACGACCAGGCCGACCAGGGTCGGCACGCTGCGGCTCGGCAGCACGCGGTCGTAGACCTCCAGCATGAAGATCGAGCCGGTCAGATACAGAACGTTGATCACGCAGCTCATCAGGCCGACGCCGATGAAGGCGGCGCGGCAGGCGCGCAGCGCATCGCCGAGTTCGGAACGCCGGACGCCGGGAGCGGCTGCCATGAATGCTTATCTCTGCAAAAAGGGTCAAGTATTGACCACGTTTTACCGATGTTTGTGGCCAGCGTCTATTTATGTCGCGGCAGCCGCATTCTGGTTGCGTTAATTTCGGCGCAGTTCCGCACTGCGCAACCGTCAGGTCCAGGAAGGTTAATGACGGCCGCCGACTTCGTAGCCCGGGTGGAGCGGAACGCGAAACCCGGGACAACTGCGTCGGCGTTGGCGAGTGGTCCCCGGGTTACGCTAGCGCTTCACCCGGGCTACGGAGAGAGACTTCGGCCAGCACGCACCGCGCGATGCGGTCCGGCGTGACCTGCACGGCGGGCGGCAACTGCTCGGAGCAGCGCGGCTGCGCCTGGCTGCAGCGCGGCGCGAAGGAGCAACTGGTCGGCGCACGGTCGAGCGAGGGGGGCGTGCCCGGGATCGTCTCCAGCCGCTCCCCGCGCTTGGCGCCATGGATGGTCGAGGCCAGCAGGCCCTTGGCGTAGGGATGGACCGGAGAACGCACGATGCCACGGAGACTGCCCTGCTCGACGATCTGCCCGGCATACATGACGGCGACGCGGTCGCAGATCTCGATCGCGACCCCGATGTCGTGGGTCACGAAGATCACGGACATGCCGAATTCGCGCTGTAACTCGCGCAGCAGGAGCAGGATCTGGATCTGCACGGTGGCATCGAGCGCGGTGGTCGGCTCGTCCGCGAGCAGGATCTTCGGCTTGCAGGCGAGCGCAAGCGCAATCATCGCGCGCTGGCGCATGCCGCCTGACATCTCGTGCGGATAGGATTCGAGCCGGCGCTTGGCGGAGGGAATGCGCACCACCTCCAGCATCTCGAGCGCACGCGCCGTCGCCTCGCGCTCGCTCTTGCCCTCATGCCGCATCACGGTTTCCGCGATCTGGCGGCCGATGGTGTAGACCGGATCAAGCGCGAGCGCCGGCTCCTGGAAGATCATCGAGACGGTCTGGCCGCGAAAATTCGACAGCGCCTCGTCGTCCATCGCCAGCACGTCCTGTCCCAGCACCTTGACGCTGCCCGAGATCTGCGTCCGCTTCTTCGGCAACAGCCGCATCAACGCGCGCAGCGTGACGCTCTTGCCGGAGCCGGATTCGCCGAGCAGGCCGAGCACCTCGCCCTCACCGAGCGAGAGGCTCAGATCATTGACGGCGTGCACCGTGCGTTCGCCGGTGAAGCGGATGTTGAGATCCCGGACTTCGACAAGATTGGTCATGCGAGCTTCGGCACCTTGGCGTGGAAATCGGTGGTCCGCTGGAACGCCGCGCCGATGCGGAGCAGCGTGGCTTCCTCGAAGGAGCGGCCGATCAGTTGCATGCCGACCGGGAGCCCTGCACGGGTGAAGCCCGAGGGGATCGCCAGCGACGGCAGGCCGAGATAGTTGACCGGGCGGGTGAAGCGCGTCAGCCGCTGGATCACCGCCTCGGCGCCAGGGCCATTGCCGACATCGCTCTCGGCGATCGTCGGCGCAGGCACCGGCGCTGCCGGGGCAATCACCGCATCCAAGCCGGCAACCGCGGCATTGTAGGCCGCAAGGGCCGGGCCGCGCCAGCGCATCGCCTCGAGATAGCTGACGGCGGGAACCGCGAGCCCGTTCTGCAGCCGCATCAACACCTGCGCGCCGTAATCCTGCGGACGCTCGATCATCCAGCGCTTGTGGAAGGCGGCCGCCTCGGCGGCAAGCACGATCTGGGATGCCGAACTGAGCTGGCGCTGGTCGGGCAACTCGACCTTGACGATCTCGGCGCCCTCGCGCTTGAGGACGGCGATGGTCTCGTCGAGGATGCGCGCCACCTCGGAATCGAGATCGTCGACATAGAAGGCAGTCGGCAGGCCGATCTTGAGGCCTTTCAGCGAGCCCTTGGCGGCTTCGAGATAATCCGGCACCGGCAGCGTCGAGGCGGTCGGATCCTCAGGGTCGCTACCTGCCATCAGGCCGAGCAGCAGCGCGCAATCCTCGGCGGTCTGCGCCAGGGGGCCGACGGTGTCGAGCGATTGCGACAGCGGCATTGCGCCGGCGCGGCTGACGCGGCCGACGGTCGTCTTCAGTCCGGTGACGCCGCAGAAATGCGCGGGCATGCGGACCGAGCCGCCCGTGTCCGATCCCAGCGCCGCAAATGTCAGTCGCGCGGCAACCGCCGAACCGGAGCCGGAGGAGGAGCCGCCGGTGATGTGGTCGACATTCCAGGGATTATGGACCGGGCCGTAATGCACATTGTGGCCGGTCGGGCCATAGGCGAACTCGACCATCTGCAGCGAGCCGAGCCGGATGGTTCCGGCATCCTTCAATCGCTGCAGCGCGGTCGCCGTGGTCTTGGCGACAAAGTCGCGGCGGATCAGCGAGCCGCAGGTCACGACCTTGCCGGCCTCGTAATACATGTCCTTGTGCGCGAGCGGCACGCCGTGGAGGACGCCGCGGCTCCTGCCCTTCGCGAGTTCCGCATCCGCTTCATCGGCGGCGGCGAGCGCCTGTTCGGACTCGATGGCCATGAAGGCGTTGAGGTTGGGCTGCCACTCCGCGATGCGGTGCAGCAAGGCTCGCGTCACCTCGCGCGATGAGACTTTCTTCTCGGCGATCGCTTTCGTGACTGCGGTCAGCGACATCAAGGCAAGTTCGCTGCTCATTTCGACACCTTCGCGGTCTGCGCGAGGAGGAAGCTCGCGGGCTCGAGATCGAACGGCAGCGTGCCGGCGACCGGCGCAAAGCCGGCGAAAGCCGGGCTGATCGAATTGGAAATCCGCGCCGCGACTTCGCCGTCGACGGGAACGCCCGCGACGTCGGCCATCGCCATGGCTTCCTTCGGACTGGGTTTCGTCATGCCGCCTCTTCCTCCCTTGCCGGTGCGCGGCTATGCCCCGAGCCCGGAATAGCCATGTAGCACGCCGCCTGATGACCCGTACTATCGAGCGTGGTCAGTTGTGGAGTGGCTTTTGCGCAGAGCGGCTCCGCAAACGGGCAGCGGGTGTGAAACCGGCAGCCCGGCGGCGGATCGATCGGGTTCGGCGGATCGCCCGAGATCGGCGGCACCTCGGTGCGCTTGTCCGGATCGGAGGACGGCATCGCCGCCAGCAGCGCGCGCGTGTAGGGATGCGCAGGTTGATCCCACACTTTATCGACCGGGCCGAGCTCGACGACTTCGCCGAGATACATCACGAGCACGCGGTCGGAGATGTAGCGGACGACATTGAGGTCGTGGCTGATGAAGAGATAGGTCAGCCCGAACTCGCGCTTGAGGTCCGCGAGCAGGTTGAGCACCTGCGCCTCGACCGATTTGTCGAGCGCGGAGACGGCTTCATCCAGGATCACCAGCCGAGGCGACAGCGCCAACGCACGCGCGATGTTGACGCGCTGGCGCTGGCCGCCGGAGATTTCGTGCGGATAGCGGTTGGCGAAGTTTTCCGGCCGCAGGCCCACCTTGCCGAGCAGCTCTCGCGCCAGCGCGCGCGCCGCGCTATCTGCCATGCCATGCACCTTCGGGCCGAAGGCGATGGATTCCTCGATGGTGAGGCGCGGATTGAGCGAGGCGTAGCTGTCCTGGAACACCATCTGCATGCCCCTGCGCAATTCGCGTAGCGACAATGCGCGGCCGACCTGCATGCCGTCATAGATGATTTCGCCGGCATCGCGCTTCATCAGGTGCATCAGGAGCCGCGCGGTGGTCGACTTGCCGCAGCCGGACTCGCCGACGATGCCGACGGTCTCGCCCTTGGCGATCGTGAAGGAGACATTGTCGACCGCCCGCACGGTCTTGCGCGCGCCGAACAATTCGCCGCGCACCGGGAAGTGTTTGGTCAGGCCGTTCACCTGAAGCAGCGGCTGCGCGGCGCCGCCGACGTCCTCCACGGGGGCAAGCATGTCGATGTGTGAATGCATCTCGCTCATGCCTCAGTTCCGGATATCCATGGCGCTGCGCATGCCGTCGCTCAACAGGTTGAAGCAGATCGAGACTGCGAAGATCATCACACCCGGCAGCGCCGCGACCCAGGGGTTGACGTAGATCGCGGTGCGCAGCGTGTTCAGCATCAGGCCCCATTCCGGCTCCGGCGGCTTGGTGCCGAGGCCGAGGAACGACAGGCCCGCGGCGAGGATCATCGACACCGAGATCAGGCCGGTCGCGTAAACGAAGATCGGGCCCAGCACGTTGCCGAGCATGTGCACGCGCATGATGGTGAGCGGACCCGCACCGGAGGCGCGCGCGGCTTCGACGAAATCCATGTTGCGCACGCCGGTCGTGACGCTTTCGGCGACGCGGGTGATCTGCGGCACGAACACGACGGTGAGCGACACGATGGAGTTGACGATGCCCGCGCCAAGCGCGCCGGAGATCGCGATCGCGAGCAGCACCGAGGGGAAGGCGTAGAACACGTCGATGGTGCGCATGATCGCGGTATTGAGCTTGCCGCCAACATAGCCCGCAACCAGCCCAAGACCGGTGCCGATCACGAAGGCCAAGATGACAGGCAGGATGCCGATGATCAGCGACAGCCGCCCGCCATAGACGAGACGCGACAGCATATCGCGGCCGAGCTCGTCGGTGCCGAGCAGATAGCCTGATGTACCGATGTGGCGCAGGCGGCGAATCATCGAGCCCTGGTAGGGATCGGCGAGCCCGAGCCATGGCGCGAACAGTGCCGCCGCAAAGATCAGGATCAAGATGAGCGCGCAGGCCATGCTGACCTTGTCGCGCATGATGCGGCGGCCGACGGTAGCCCAATAGCCTCGCGCCTTCGTCGCGGGGGCTGCTTGCAGTGCGAGATCGGTGATCGTACTCATCGCGCTAGCCTCGCTTGATCCGCGGGTCGATCGCGGCCTGCGTGATATCGACCAGGAGGTTGAGCAGCACGAAGAACAGCGCCAGCACCAGGATCGTGCCCTGCAACAGCGGCAGGTCGCGCTGGAAGATCGCGGAGTTCAACAGCAATCCCGAGCCCGGCCAGGAGAACACGGTCTCGATCAGGATCGAGCCGCCGAGCATGTAGCCGAGCTGCAATCCCATCACCGCGAGCGCTGTGGGGGCCGCGTTCTTGATGACGTGGCGGAACACGTTGGTCTCGCGCAGGCCCTTGGCGCGCAAGGCCTCGACGAAATCCTGCGACAGGATATCGCCGGTCAGCGCGCGCACCGTGCGGGTGACGATCCCCATCGGGATCACCGAGCTCGTGACCGCAGGCAGGATCAGATAGCGCAAGTGGTCCCAATCCCATGCCCAGGCGCCGGAGCCGCCGGGACCGGCGCCGACCGCGGGCAGCCAGTTGAGCTGCACCGAGAAGATGATCACCAGCACCATGCCGAGCCAGTAATGCGGCACCGAGACGCCGGCGATCGCAAAGGAAGTCGCGAGCTTGTCGATCCAGCTATCGCGGAAATAGCCGGCGATCAGCCCGAACAATAGCCCGAGCGTGAAGCCGATCATCGCGGCAAAGATCGCGAGCATCACAGTGTTGCTGACGGCGCGCATCACCTCCGACAGCACGGGCCGGCCGGTCGCGATGGAATTGCCGAGATCACCGTGCACAGCGCGCCACAGCCATAGCCCGAACTGCACCGGCAGCGGACGGTCGAAGCCATAGGCGGTGCGCAATTGCTGCGCCAGTTCCTGCGAGGCGTCGGCCGGCAGCACCGCGACCAGGGGATCGCCGGGCGTGATATGCACGAGCAGGAAACACACCAGCGCGACGCTGATGACGATCGGGATCACATAGACGATGCGTCTGGCGATATAGGTAAACACGAGTCACTCGCTTCTTCCCTTCTCCCCTTGTGGGAGAAGGTGGCGCGCATGAAATGCGCGCCGGATGAGGGGTTCTATCCGCGGATGCTAATGCTAAGGAGAGGCCTCTATCCGCGGAGGCAGACCCCTCACCCGGCTTCGCGTTCCGCGAAGCCACCCTCTCCCACAAGGGGAGAGGGTGAACAGCGCAACTTGCGCCTATTGCGTCATCGAGACCGGCGAGAAGTCGACGAACCAGCTCTTCGGCTGCACGAAGCCCTTGACCTTCGCGCTCATCGCGCGCGGCGCGACGTCGTGCGCGACGTAAAGGAACGCGGCGTCGTCGACGGAGGCCGCATGCAGCTCGGCGAGCGCCGCATCGCGCGCGGCGGGATCAAAGCTCTGGCGGGCCTTGGTCACCAGTTCATCGAATTTGGGGTTGTTGATATAGCCCCAGTTGTTCGACACCGGCGGCGCCATCGACGACTGCAGGAAGCGCACCAGCGCGAAGAACGGATCCATCGCCGCATAGGTGACGTTGGTCGCGTTCGAGCCATTGGCGGTCGGATCCTTGGCACCGCGCCGCCAGTTGGTGAACAGCGTGTTCCATTCGATCACGTCGAGCTGCACGTCGAAATAGCATTCGGCGAGCGCCTGCTGCAGATATTCATTCATCGGCAATGGCAGCATCTGGCCTGAACCTGACGCCGATGTCTGGATCTTCACCGTCAGCTTCTTGTTCGGACCATAGCCCGCTTCCTGCATCAGCTTCTGCGCGGCAGGCTTGTCGTATTTGATCTGGAAGGTCGGATTGCCGCGCCAGGGATGGCCCGGTTCGAACGTGCCGGTCGCAGGCACCATCAACCCGGCGAGCAGGCCGTCGCGCAGACCTTCGCGATCGACGCAGAGATTGGCAGCCTTGCGGACGCGGATATCGTTCCACGGCGAACCCTCGATGCGGGAGAACTGCCACGGCCAGACATGCGGCTCTTCATTGCTATAAAGGACAAAGCCGCGCTGCTTGATCTCGGGCAGCGCGTCGGGTGCCGGCGCCTCGACCCAATCGACCTGACCGGAGAGCAGCGCCGCGGTGCGCGCATTGGCTTCCGGCATCGGCAGCAGCACCATCTTGTCGACCTTGGGAACGCGCGCCTTGTCCCAATAGGCAGCGTTCTTGGCGAGTTCGAGCCGCTCGCGCGGCGTGAATTTCGTCATCTTCCACGGGCCGGTGCCCGAAGCGTCCTTGGCGAAGGCAGCCCAGGCGGCCTGCGATTTCGCCTTCGCATCGGCGCCTTCGGAAGTGTCATAGAACTTCTGCCACTTTGCCGGGCTCGCCATGAACAGGTTGGTCAGGTTGATCGGCAGGAAGCTGTCCGGCTCCTTGGTGGTGAGTTCGACCGTCATGTCGTCGATCTTGCGGGCCGAGGCCAGCGTCGGCATGCGCGAGGCGGTGACGCCGACCTGGCTCGGATCGAACTGCGGTGCATCCTGCTTGAGCACCTTGTCGACATTCCAGACAACGGCATCGGCATTGAACGGCGAGCCGTCATGGAAGGTGACGCCGGGACGCAGCTTGAAGATCCATTTCTTCTTGTCGGCATCGTCGACCTTCCACTCGGTCGCAAGGCCGGGGATGACGACGCTCGCCTTGTCGGCCGACGACAGGTCCCACATCGTCAGCGCGTCGTACATCGTGAGCCCGGTGAAGCGGTTGCCCTCGAAGCCCTGATCGGGCTGCCCGAGTGTGCGCGGAATATCGGCAGCGGTCATGCCGATGCGCAGCACTGTTTCGGCGCCGGCTGCGCGCGGCAGGGCGGCCAGCGCAATCGCCAGCGCCGCCGCCAGCGCCATCGCTTTGGTTCTCTCAGTACGCATTGCAAAGGTCCCTTCTTCAACTTCGGGTGATTAATTGTTGGGCAATCGTATGCAATGCCTGTGCCAAGGGGAATAGTTCTGCGGAAAATCGCCCCGGGATGCGTCGATTCTTCTCAGTCCGTGCCGCGGGACGGAAAGATGTGCCTATTCTGGCATCAAGCTTGCTTGGTTGGCATCCGGTATTCGGAATACGTCAACGGAGCTTTGGTAACATGCGCACCCGATATTCGATTCTCGTAGCTGCTTTGGCGCTTGCCATCGGCGCAGGCTGGAGCAGCAAGCCGGCGCAAGCCGAATCCGTGGTGCGCTACGGAATCTCGATGGCGGATATCCCGCTCACGACCGGCCAGCCCGATCGCGGCGCAGGTGCCTATCAATTCACCGCCTATACGATCTACGATCCGCTCGTCGCCTGGGAGATGGATGTCGCCGACCGGCCGGGCAAACTGGTGCCCGGCCTCGCCACGGAATGGAAAGTCGACGACAAGGACAAGACCAAGTGGCGCTTCACGCTGCGCAAGGGCGTCAAGTTCCACGACGGCAGCGACTTCAACGCCGATGCCGTGATCTGGAATCTGGACAAAGTGCTGAACGACAAGGCACCGCAATTCGACAAGCGGCAGAGCGCGCAGGTGAAGACCCGCCTGCCCTCGGTCGCGAGCTACGCCAAGATCGACGATTTCACCGTGGAGATCACGACCAAGACGGTCGACTCCTTCTTCCCCTACCAGATGCTCTGGTTCCTGGTCTCGAGCCCCGCGCAATATGAAAAGCTCGGCAAGGACTGGGACAAGTTCGCAAGCCAGCCTTCCGGCACCGGCCCGTTCAAGCTGACCAAGCTCGTGCCGCGCGAACTCGCCGAGCTCACCAAGAACGAGGACTATTGGAACAAGAAGCGCCTCCCCAAGGTCGACAAGATGGTGCTGATCCCGATGCCGGAGGCATTGACCCGCACCAACGCGCTGCTCGCAGGGCAGGTCGACCTGATCGAGACGCCGGCGCCTGACGCCGTGCCGCAGCTCAAGGCCGCCGGCATGAAGATCGTCGACAACGTCACCCCGCATGTCTGGAACTATCATCTGAGCGTGCTGCCCGGCTCGCCCTGGACCGACATCCGCCTGCGCAAAGCGCTGAACCTCGCGATCGATCGCGATGCCGTAGTCGGGCTGATGAATGGATTGGCAAAACCTGCCAAGGGCCAGGTGGACCCCTCGAGCCCATGGTTCGGCAAGCCGACCTTCGACATCAAATATGATCTCGCCGCCGCCAAGAAGCTGGTGCAGGAGGCCGGCTACTCCAAGGAGAAGCCGCTGAAGACGACCTTCATCATCGCCCAGGGCGGCACCGGACAGATGCTGTCGCTGCCGATGAACGAATTCCTGCAGCAGAGCTTCAAGGAGATCGGCATCGACGTCGACTTCAAGGTGGTCGAGCTCGAAACTCTCTATACGCATTGGCGCAAGGGCGCGGCCGACGAGATGAACGCCGGCATCACCGCCAACAACATCGCCTATGTGACCTCGGACCCGCTCTACGCGATCGTCCGCTTCTTCCATTCCGGCCAGATCGCGCCTGTCGGCGTCAACTGGGGCGGCTACAAGAACCCGAAGGTCGATGCGCTGATCGACGAGGCCAAGCAGACCTTCGACACCACCAAGCAGGACGAACTGCTGGCGCAGGCGCATGCACTGATCGTCGACGATGCCGTGCTGGTGTGGGTAGTGCACGACACCAACCCGCATGCGCTGTCGCCCAAGGTCAAGACCTTCGTGCAGGCGCAGCACTGGTTCCAGGACCTGACGCAGATCGGGCTGCAGTAGCGACACGAATTGTAGGGTGGGCAAAGCGCAGCGTGCCCACCATCCCGTGCGGAGTTTGAATGGTGGGCGCGCTTCGCTTTGCCCACCCTCATATGGGGCTTAGTGAGTCAAGGCTCTCAACGAACAGGGTTGGGTTGGGTTTTTGC